>JAHFLI010000109.1 GCA_023255615.1 Candidatus Woesearchaeota archaeon | reverse complement strand
TTGGAGATTATCTTTATCAGGATCATAGGCATTTGGCTGGAGAGCAACGAGTTGAGTCTCGTTCACAATAACAACAATTGCGTCAGAGGAATTGATATTTACCATTTTTTTTTCGCTCGTAGTATTATTCTCCATGACTTTGATATCCTCAAGAGGGACATAGGTAACGGCATCTTTTGGGGTCTCTTTTTTTTGAGTAGAATTACATGAAGTAAGAAGAAGCAAAGAGAGTAAGAAAATACCAACGAAGAAACTACCACGTGAATTCATTACAACACCTCTTATTGCTATATTTGACCACCCTATTGGTGTTAACAAAACCTATATTCTCGCTTCTATATAAGTATTATTGTACTTAATAATATAATTACCGAGGAGGAATGAAGAATATATGCACTTGTTTTGAACGAAAACTATATAAAGATGAAGAGGAAAGAAAAAGAAGAAAGATCGTGAGGTATGAGCTATGAAACTTTTGAAATTACTTGGGATGTTAATTGTGTTTGCCGTTATCGCCGGATGTTCACAAACATCAACGAGTGGTCAACCAAAGTCTGAACCGACTGCGACACCAGCCGCGCCGCCGACAACGGAGCCATCTGCCCAACCACTTCCACCGCCGGAAGTAAAGCCAGTTATTCCGTCTGGAGCGGACATTCAGATCCTCGGCAAAGGTGGGTTTGAACCGAACGAAATAAAGATAGCAGCAGGTGGAACAATAACGTGGAAAGTAACTGATAAATCTTCTCACAAGCTTCACGAAAACGGTGTCAACGGTTTCACAAGCCCAGTGCTCAAAGAAGGAGAAACGTTCGAAAATATGTTTAAGGATGCAGGAACGTTTGAGATCATCGACGTTGTTTTCGGAAAAGAAATGACTATTGTAGTACAATAAATTTCTTTCTTTCTTCTTATTTCTTCTTTTTTCGAAAGGTTTTTATAATTATGACGTGACAAATAGGGTATGAAAAAATTATTTGCTTTTCTCATCGTCATTTTTCTTTTTTCATGTTCATCCCCCGTAGTTGTTGAGAATCAACCTCCCGTACAACAACCACAAACACCATCAGCGCCTACTGAAGTGCCACCACCATCGACGACTTCTACTCCCGTTCCATCATCTTCTGAAGGAAAGAAAGAGCAAATTATCTTAATTGAGAAAGGACAATATAATCCTTCCTTCCTCGCTATCCCCGTGGGAACAACAGTAACCTGGATCAACAATGATCAGATGAGAACGTATAAAGTCAATGAAAAAAGGAAATTAGTCATTGGTCCCCGAATGGAACCTCATCAGAATTTCACCTATCTATTTAACGACCCCGGAACGTATGAAATATTTGATTCTATCAAACCAGGTATTCAGGGAAAGATAATCGTAAAGAATGAAGAAACAATTTCTGGGGCAGCAATAAGCTCAATCCAATCAACAAGCCTAGAAACAATCGTTCCGCTGTTCATTATGATCGGCGGTTTAATACCCTTATTTTATTTTATAAAAAAAGAAAGAAAAAGGATCTGATTACCTTTTCTTTTTCTTCTTTCCACCACGTGCCATCTTTGCAGCGGAAATATCTCCTTTTTGGTCAATGAAGTATAGGTATCCTGATTTTTTCTTGACACCAACCTTGGCAACTTTCTCAGGTTTTCCACCTTTCTTTCCTCCTCGAGCCATTCGAGCGCGGGAGACATCACCATTTTTATCAACAAAATAGAGATACCCTTTCTCTTTTTTCACACCAACCTTTTCAACTTTTTCTGCCATATGGAATAACCTCCTTTTTAGCTATCTCTCGTCTAAAATCTGGAGCTATATAAAACTTTCGCTTATTCTCCTCGGAAAATTGAGTTTTCTCGTCAAGAATTTTATTTTCTTCTCATTCTGCGGAACATTTATATAATATTCTCTCTCGTTACAATAATATGCAAAAAAAAGATCTTCATCAATTTCAGCTCGAGTTCTTGGAAATAGTCGAGAATTCTCTCGCATTAACAAAATTGCTGAGCATGCCAAAATCTATAGATATGAAAGTAAAAAAGTTTGAACACATTCTTTCTGAGTTTAATAAAAAATATGGCGACTTAAAACTTGAAAAAGGACAAAAAGTAGAAAAATCAATTCTCCGAATTTTTATAAAAAAAGATGATCTCTTACTCCTCCTTAAAGAACACTTCCTCAAAATTCCGGGACTGAGAACAATCGGAGGAGAAGGATATGACGAAGCAGATATTTCTCACTCGGAAGAGTTTGAAGAAGTATTGAAGCACATTAACGACAAGGTGTACATCTCTTATCAGTTTGAAGGGGGATCATGCTCGTGCATCCTCAGAAGAGAAAAAAAAAGATTGGAAATTCTCTATGTGTCCGAAGATCTGTTCAAGAAAAATTCTCCCCTTATGTTACTTCTTTCGCGACTCGCGCTTGAAAATATGCGTCCAGAAATAGACATTTTCAAAAAAGATGGGCATCTTGGATTTAAAGATCTCTTAAGTGAAGACGAGAAAAGGCAAGTGCTTAAAAAATTTGAACCAAGATTTCTGGAATAATTACCCCCATTTCTCAAAAAAGATATGTTCTCTTTTCATCCCTTTTTGCAATAACAAAGGAATCATTTCGTTAATCATGGAGGTACTGCCACAAAGATAAGCCTGCGTTTTTTCATTACATTCAATAGCATCAAGGTGAGCAGTCACTCGACCAGTTAATCCCCTCCAGGATCCTTTTGGCTGAGAACAAGTAGGAATAACAGAAACATTTTTGTGCGTTTTCATTAGTTTCTCTAATTCCTCTTTACACAAATAATCTTCTTCATGACGGAATCCAAATAGAAGAACAAGATGAGTAGTATTTTTATTCTTGAGTAAAGAATGAATCATCGAACGAAAAGGCGCAAGGCCAGCACCAGTTGCAATAAAATAAATGGGATTTGAAATCGGTTCCCTCACGGTAAATACTCCCATGGGTCCAAGCAACTCAAGAGAATCTCCTTCTTTCATCTGTTTAAAAAATTCAGAAGCAATCCCCCCTTCATGCCGGGTGAGTAATAATTCCAATTGCTTTTTTTTTGAAGGCGAGGATGCAATAGAATATGCTCTCCTTATTGATTTTCCTTCTTTATCTTTAACAGGAACCATAATAAACTGTCCGGGAGAAAAAATAATTTCATCATCCAATGAAAGCGTATACAGCGAACTCTGAGTTCCAAAATGAGTGATATGAGAGATGACTCCAGCAAATGTTTTTGGTCGAACCATGTGACAATAAGCAGAGAATGAGTTTTAAAGATTATGGTTTAATACTCAATTCCTCTTCGCGCGCTTACTCCCTTATCAAAATAATGTTTAATTTGATTCATTTCTGTTACCAAATCTGCATACTCGATTAATTCTGGAGGAGCACCTCTTCCCGTAAATATAAGTTCCATCTTTGAAGGCTTCAGATCAAGAAGTTCACGAAGGTCTTTGATGCTTAAAAGTCCTTTTTCAAAACAATTATTAATCTCATCAAAAATGACAATATGAAATTGATCATCGGAGAGAACTTTTTTTGCATGCTCAAACGCAAGTTCTACTTGCTTCTTCTCTTCTGCATCTGCTAAAAAACAATATCGACAATATCCACAGATAATATCCTCCCGAATGTGGGAAATATCTTTGAATGCCTCAGTTTCCGTTCCTGTATCAAATTTATCCAGGCTCAGCTGCTCTCGTTCCTTAATGCACGGTTTACCATATTGATAAATTTCCATTCCCGGCAAGCGATTGCGAATAGTAATGAATTCACCCGTATATGCACCACCTTTGAGAAATTGAATAATGCACACTTTCATATTCTGGCCATATGCCCGAATGGCAACGCCTAGTGCGGTCGTCGTTTTACCTTTATTGTTGCCGGTATAGACATGAATTTTTCCGAGATTGTGCTCTGCCATAGTCTCACTGTATTCTGAAAAAAGAAAAGGGAAAAAATTACACGGTACACTTGGAATAGGCGCAACTTGGACAAGTAAAACATCCCTCAGCAACCATCATTTTAGTTCCACATTCCGGACAACTTTCTGCTTGATAGGATCTTTTCTCGGGCTGCACAACAAACATCCCTCGTTCTCGTTTTAATTCCGAAACGAGTTCAGTCACACGCGCTTGTCGCTGCAATTCCTCACTCGTTTTACCTTTTACCGACTCAATATTTAACACTTGATTTGCTTTGCTCCCATCACGATAAACGGTAACTCCTTTGCATCCGAGCTGATACGCAAGCATGTACACATCTTCTACATCTTTAATAGATGCATCATTCGGGAAGTTTACTGTCTTAGAACAGGCGTTATCGATATGGCCTTGGAACGCTGCTTGCATTTTAATATGCCAAATTGGTGTGATATCATGCGCGGTAACAAAGACTCTTCTCACTTCTGCAGGGATTTCTTCCATTCCGTGCAATGTTCCTCTTTTTGCAATCGCTCTCATTAATTCTTCATTATAAAATCCATGTTCTTTTGCAATCCGTTCAAACACCCTATTAACATACACAATT
>JAHFLI010000108.1 GCA_023255615.1 Candidatus Woesearchaeota archaeon | reverse complement strand
AAGTAAGAAAAAAAAGAGTCTTCTTATTATGTAAGGCGTGGAAGAGAGACGGAACAAGAGATGCGATCGTTTTTCCTATTCCCGTCGGAGCATGAACAAACAATATTTTTTTTTGTTGAAAGGACTCTTCAATAGCATCTATCATTTCTTTCTGAGGAGTGCGCAATTCGTCGTAAGGAAAAAAATTATTCATAAAAAGAAGAACTTCTTGCTCTTTTTATACCTTTTCCAGAAGATTCTGTAAGTTTTTCGAACTTATTCAATAAGTGTTGGAAAGAAACATATTTAAAGGATAACTGGTCTTGTCAGTAAAAAAGATGTGTGGAAGATCCTGGATGTGGGATGAGTAGTCTTGAGTATAAAAAAAAGAGGGACGCATCTGCAGTATATTCCTCCCTGTCAAATACACCAGAAGTTCATTCTCTTCTTTCTACCATCGAAAAACTTCTTGGTGAATTAAAATCACACTGGAATATTGATGATCAACAACTTCTTGAACTCATTAATAGCAACAAAGAACCTTCCTTCTTTATTCCGTTATCTATTTTCTCATCGCGACCGTTAGGAATACTTGAAGCGATGTCTAAATATCTTCACGAAAACCTCAACCTTTCCTATTCCCAAATCGCAATCCTTCTGCAAAGAAATCAACGTACTATTTGGTCGAGTTACATGCACGCAATAAAAAAAAATTCCAATAAATTCGTTCCTGACTACACTTCAATATCTATCCCCTTTACTATTTTTCAGAATAGAAAACATGGCACTCTTGAAGCATTGGTAAAATATCTTCACGAAGAAAAGAAAATGAGCTTCCGTTCGATTGCTCGTTCAATAAATCGAGATGATAGAACGATTTGGACAGTGTATTCACGAGTAAAAAAGAAATCATGAATAACAAAAAGCAATTGATCAAAACATATATTGCAAAAAGCATTTCCTTAGGTGTACCTCGAGAAGACATTAGAACCGAATTGATCAAAATGGGTCTCGAGAGATCTGAAGCAGAGCAAGCCTTAAGCTCAACATCACGAAAACTCGATCCAACAAATTACATCCTCATTTTATTAATCGTCGGAATTATCGGAACAACCCTCTACCTAGAACCGACGTTAACAGGTTTCGTCACTGTTTCAAAAACTCTTAACTTCAAGGACACCATTCACCTTGACTTTTCTCATGATGATGTTTACTATTGGACTCCTAATCATCAAGGATCATTAACTTCTTTGCGAATTGATGGAGAAGTTTCCCGTTCCAGCGATATCAAAGTTCTTTTAACGAGAGGAAATCTCTCCTATATCGTGTTTGACGGAGTGAAGGAGGAAGACGCACAACAGGAAGAAGAACAACTTCCAGAAAAGGAAAATGAAGGTAATACCAGTCTAGTCTCATTCAATATTGCATATGGTGATAATGAAAATTTCGATCCCGATAATAACGGCATTGAAACCGATCAAGGAATCATTGATGTTGCGTTGAAAGAAATTCAATTCAATAAAGAAGTTTCATCAGAGAGTTTATGCACGAGATGGAAAACATTTTCTCAGGAAACAGGAGAATCAACTACCGTTTGTTTTGGAGGAGAAATCTGCTGTAAGTTTGTTAACCTCGCGCCGGTCAAAGACAGCTATGATGCTGATTTCTATCTCAATTACGGGAAATACGGGGCCACTGAACACAATAAAATTAGTGCTCAAATATGGTATGTAAACTATTCACTTGATCCCGACAAACCATCGTCTGACATTCTTTTTTCACCATGGAAAACTATTGGAGCATCGTTTATACGAAATACTATTTCATTTTCAAAAGAATGCAAAGAAACGTGCATTCTTCCAGAACTCAACGATTCTTTTTATAGACTCGAAATAATAACCACAAACGGAACATTGTCAATACAGAATATTTCTTACTCGATAGTTGAAGTTGGAGCAAATCACGCTCCGAAATTTTCCGTTATTCCAGACATAACAATAGAACCCCATTCAAGCTCGTCGCTGGATCTTTCTCAGTACATTACGGATGAAGATAATGATACGCTTTATTATTCGTACTCTCAAACGGGCGAAGACTTTTCTGTTAATCTTTCTGATCAAAATGCAGATATTTACGCTGATGAAAATTTTACTGGTCCAGGATTTATACTCTTCCAAGTAAATGACTCAGAATCAACAGCGTTTTCAGATTATGTCAAAGTCATCAAAAAAGGAGAGGAGCCAAAAAAAGCCGGAATTATCGAAGAAAACAAATTCCAGGGATTGGCTGTCATAGGTGAACCCGTCTCATGGACAAAAAAAATTACTCTGAACAGCACGACAGACCAGATTCGACTTAATTTTACAGAAAATGCGGTCAATATAACTGTCTATAAAGTACAAAACGAATCGAAAGAAGAAATTAGCGATGAAGCAATTAGGGTAATTGAAAATGGAGAGGAAAAAAATCTGAGTGATTATGAGGCATCGAACGAAGCAGATATAATCGATGGTCGAATCTCTTTCCTTTCTCAAAAAAAGAGAAATCTTGCAAAGAATCCCGATGATGTGAAAGCGATCAATCAGGAATTATTGCAGCTTGAAAATGAACGTAATGGGATTACTGGTCAAGTTGTCTCAGTTCAGGAAAAGCCTACATGGCTCAATGATCTTCTCACGTGGTTGAAGTCAAGCATAACTGGTTTTATTGTTGCTGACAACCAGCAACGAGGAACAGAGTTAGTCATTGATCAACCCGCAGAACAACTTGAAATAGTATATCAAACACCGCCGCCACAAGCAACGGAAACTATTCTCGGTCTCAATAAAAAACAAATTATGATTTCTTCAGATACGCACTATGAGAATATTCTTGCATATACAACGATAAATGAATTACCAAAGGAAGACATCAGATTATATTGGGAAACCGCAGAAGGAAGGAAAGAAGTAACTGACATCAACTACATCGATTCAAATAATAATTCCCTTATTGATGAAATTCAATGGATTGTCCCTCACCTTTCCAATGAAACATACACTCTGGAATTAACTATTCTTAATGTTCAATCCTTCCCTGATTTTGGAGGAAATTGGACGGTGAATTTTACAACGAGAGGAACTGCAAATCTCACTATTCGTCCAATAGAAGGAACAACATACGGAAATGAATCTCCCGATGATCTTCAATTTTTACAGCTTCGATGCGGAGATATGATTGTTGCAGCGAATTATACTCCTCAAGCAATCACAGTCAATAACTGGAATTGTGACGATCAAATCGCATCTCATACGATCAAAGAATTAACCGGTGGAACCCATGTCCAAGAATTCACTTTCGGTGATCAAGTTGCTACAGCGCATAATCTTGTAGATTCGTGTGAGTATCCCGCTGATAACATGCTCATTAATGAAACAACGAGATTGTGCTCGGGTGCATATAACTTAACTGACGCAGCAAGTGATGGATTAATCAAAATTCAATCTGGATCAGCACGACTCTATTGCAACGGAACTATTTTAACGGGAAATTCTCCGGGAATTGCAATCACCTTGACGGGATCCGCAGGTCTTGACAATCTCTCAATCAATGATTGCACTTTTATGAATTGGACTGCAGGAATTCAGCTAACTCTTACCGCAGTCAATAATTTTTCTATGATAAACAACACTTTCATTAATTCTTCGCTCAAGATTGGAACTGCTGCAACCAACGGTCTCATCGAGGATAATCGATTCTACAATTTATCTAGCTTGTCTGGACAAAATGGTGCATGCATCTATTCGAGCGGAGACTCAACTAACGTAACCATTGCAAACAATATTATCTCAGGATGCGCTGGCTCGGCAATAAAAACGGATGGACCAATAAACAATTGGACAATTATGAGGAATAATGTTAGCAAAACGTCCCAGGTAGATATCACTATCCAAAAAAGCTTCAACAGTGTCATCCGAGAAAATAATATCACATGGGGAGTGACTCCAGATAATATGGGTGCCGGAGCAATCGATCTCCATTTCAGTAATAACACGGTGATTTCAAATAATGTTATTAATCATCTTAATGGAACAAATCCCATAGGAATAGTAATAACCGATAGATCAATTAATAACACGATACGCAATAATAGAATAATCAACACGTCTTCTTATGGAATCCAATTAGATAATACCTACAATAACACTGTAGAATATAATAACGTCTCTGAATTCTTTTATGCAGGAATTCTTCAGACCGATGGTGCAGGTAATAACATCATTAGATGGAACATTGTTGATAAAACGGGACAGGGTGGAATTCAAATTGAAGACCGGGCTAACAACTCTCTAGTTGAATATAACACCGTTTATAATAGTTCATGGGATTGTTTAAGGTTTTCTGGAGGTGCTGTTTATAATCTTACTTTTGTTAATAATACACTTTTTAATTGCGACGGGACTGGAATTGGCGGATACAACGGACCTGAAAATATAACTATCATTAATAACACGATTGAATATTCTGATTCCGTTGCAATGGGAATAGATCATACGAACATTCTCAATATTATATCAAACACTATTTCAAATGCTTCTGCCA
>JAHFLI010000107.1 GCA_023255615.1 Candidatus Woesearchaeota archaeon | reverse complement strand
ATGCATTATCAATAACAATAAACCAAAACAAAAAAAGGCCACCGATAAAAAATGTAAGGACATCAAAGAAAATACCCATAACTTTTGGACGCTCTTGTTGCAGCAGTTGTTTTTTTGAAAACTGAAATCCCCTTTGTTTCATGAGTTGTTCTAGTGTGCGATATATTTTCTCAGGGTGATCAATTGAAGAGATGGCAATCTCAACAAAACCACTTCCCGCTGATTGAATCTTCACCTGCCCCGTTCCAAAAAAAGTATGCTCCATAAAAGGCAGAACAAGAGAAATCTCAGTAATATTTTTGATCAGCAATTCAGTTTTTGCATCAGAGAAAATCCCCCCACTCAACCGTTGAATGCGATCCGGTAGAATAACATACTCTTCTTTTTTGTACTGGAAAACATGAGAGAGAATAGAATACAAAGAAAAAGGAAGAAAAAACAAAAGAGGAAACGAACTATGGAAGAAAATGCCGATGCATGCAAGGATAAAGAAAAGGATAGCGATAGATTTGAGGGTCTGCAAATACAAGAAGGCGCGGGTATTCGGTTTGAGGATCACAGATTGCAATTCTCCAAAGGGCATATAAACATTATGAATTCATACCTAGCTCTTTCTTTACTACCGTTACAGAATAGCATATACGCGAAAACTATATAAAGCAGTTTTTCATCCCTTCTGGTATGAAGTTAACTCTTGCAGAGCCCAAGTTCTTGAAGGAAAGCATATCTGTTATTTCTGACCTGGTCACCGAGGCGCGCTTTAAGATCACACCAGATGCGATTGAGCTTGTTGCGATGGATCCGGCAAACGTAGCGATGGTTGTCTTTAAACTCCTTTCGTCGTCTTTTACCGAATACAACGTTCCTCAGCAAGTCGATTTGGCGATCAATCTCACTAATCTCAAACAAATTCTAAGAAGAGTGAAACCCAATGACATGCTGACTTTGGAATTAGATACGGATAACAAACTCAAAATAAAGTTAAAAGGAACGTCAGCAAGAACATTTAGCATCCCTCTTATTGAATTTGATGAACGAGAACAACGCATTCCTGATTTAAAATTTCCCACCATGATCTCAACTGCTTCGGTTGTTTTAAATGATGCGATCGAAGATGCTGATATCGTTGGAGATTCAGTAACCTTCATCGCAGAACAAAAGAAATTTACCATTCTTTCTGAAGGCGATTTGTCTCACGCAAATATAGAGATTAACGAAGACAACGAAACAAAAATAAAGTTAGAAGGCGCGGAAAAAGTCCGTGCAAAATACTCCATTGAATATCTGAAGAAAATGACTGGTGGATCAAAATTGGCCGACCAAGTAACTATTCAGTTCAATAAAGACTATCCACTCAAATTAGAATACCGAACAGTCGATAAAGTCTCGCTTACGTTTATTCTTGCGCCGAGAGTAGAGAATGATTAAACAAACTTCTCGTTGAAACTTTTTTCATCTCCATATTCTAAGAGATCACGATGATGCGTTGGCTCAACAAAGCGACGATCTTTCTTATGCTTGATACCGCACCAGTATTTTTCAGTGTCTCCCGCAATGCGTGCGGAATACTGCAACAATCCATTCGCATATCCACAATATGCACAATTAATCCGCTCTATCCACGAGAGATACGACAATCTATGACGATCAATTTTAACATACTGCGATCTCTGTACCAATGGAAGACCATACAATCGAAAGGAGATCTGATGTGCAATTTCCACAAAAACATCTATTTAGAATCGCCATTTTAAAATAATAGCCCGACTTATCACATTCACCCTATTCAAAAAGAGTATATCCTCTATTTATAGGTTTTCGCTTTCGATCTATCGCATTACCGATATATTTATATACTTGCAAACCTTACTCAGCAGAGGTCAAAAAGCTGGAGTGAAAAAAATGGATTTACCGTGGGGAGATGAGCGAACAAGGAAATTTGTGACGAATGTAGGATTAATTACATCCGATGGACCAAATGGTCCTGATATTATGGCATGCGAATGGACTCATCACATTTCCTATACTCCAGGATTGATTGCCATTGTTGTAAAAAAGACGGCTGCAACAAATGCAAATATAAAAAAAACGAAAGAGTTCGGAGTAAATCTGACATCGACAGAACAAATGGTGATGTCCAGTATAGCTGGAGGAAGCACAGGAAAGGACATTGATAAAATCGCCGCACTGAAAGAGCTCGGGTTCAGTTTCTATAATGCAAAAAAGATCAAGACGGTCATGGTCGAAGGTGCTGCCCTCAATATTGAATGCACACTTGTCAATGAAATCGAGCTTCACACCCATACGATGTTTATTGGTGAAGTAGTTGAAACGCATCTTTCTGGAAAAGCATCTCTTGCATTTCATGGCGGTAAATATTGGAAACTGTCGGAGCAACTTCCGAAACCATCCGATAAAGAAAGAGACCATATGACGAAAGTCATCGAAAAACACACCAAAAAATAAAACTCATGAATCGCCTCACTCTTGTTGCAGGAAAAAAGTATCAAGAACAATCTTCTCCAGAGAACTCTTTTTCTGATGATGAGCTTCTTGATAGTTATTCTGCAACGATTATTACGGTTGTCGAAAGAGTTGGGCCTGCTGTCGTAAACATTATCGCACAAGGAAATAGAAGCGGTGCAGGATCTGGAGTACTGATCAGTCCCGATGGATATATTATCACAAATAGTCATGTTGTTCACCGTGCACAAATGATCGACGTTATCCTCACCGATGGAAGACATTATGAAGCGACGTTGATTGGAGAAGATACTCTTTCAGATCTTGCAGTTCTTCGCGTCCATACATCAGATAATGTACCATTTGCATCGATGAGCGATTCATCGTTGCGCGTTGGTCAACTCGTTGTGGCTATTGGAAATCCTTTAGGGTTTCAATCATCTGTCACAACAGGAGTGGTGAGCTCAAATGGGAGATTCTGGCGTACCAAAGAAGGAAGACTCATAGAAAATATTATCCAACATACTGCTCCGTTGAATCCTGGCAATTCTGGAGGTCCGTTAGTTAATTCTCGTGGCCAAGTTGTCGGTATTAATACGGCAATTATTTTAGGCGCTCAAGGCATCAGCTTTTCTATTCCATCTTCAACAATAAAATGGGTTATTCCAAAACTATTAACCTCTGGAAAAGTTCAGAGAAGCTACTTAGGAATTGGAGGTAGGGACATTCATATTCCTGAACACCATAATCGTCTTCACCACCTTGAAGCAAGACAAGGAATAGAAATACTTGCCACAGAAAAAAACGGCCCCGCTGATCGCGCAAAGTTGAAAGAGGGAGATATCATCGCCGCCATCAATGGACAAACGCTGACATCTATCGATGATCTTCATCGGTATTTATCTGAATGGCCGATCGGTCATGCTGTAAAACTAACCATTCTTCGCGGAATGATAAAGAAAGAGGTGTTCGTCTATCCAACAGACCTTCCACAATGAAAACGATTATTTATCCAGCAGATTCTCGTGGAAAAGGTGAGCATGGATGGTTGCATTCCCGATTTAGTTTTAGCTTTGCGGATTATTATAATTCGGATCGAATGGGATTTGGCACACTCCGAGTTCTGAATGATGATATCATAGACCCCGGATATGGATTTGATACTCATCCACATGAAAACATGGAAATTATCACCGTTGTTCTTGAAGGAAAGCTCGCGCATAAAGATAGCATGGGTCACGTTTCCGTTATTAAGCCAGACGATATCCAAGTGATGTCTGCGGGAACAGGAATGACTCATTCAGAATACAATCATTCAAGAAAAAACTCAGTAAAACTTCTTCAGTTGTGGATTATCCCAAATAAACAGGTGAAGCCACGATATGATCAACGATCATTCTCTTTTGCAAAAAATAAAATGATTCCGATCGTTTCTGGACAAAAAAATTCAAACACCCTTTTTATCCATCAAGATGCGTTTCTTTCTATAGGGAATTTTGAAAAAGGGAAAAAAGCAACATACAACGTGACTGGTAAAAAGAACGGAGTCTATCTCTTTCTGATTCAAGGAAAAGTTACTCTCGATAATGACACGCTTACTACTCGTGATGCAATAGGCATTACAGATGCAAAAGAAATTGACCTTTCGTTCAATGAAGATTCTCAAATTCTTATTATCGAAGTTCCCGTGAGATAATTCAAAAAGAATAAATAGGAATACTCTTCGTTGCTCGCTATGAAGGAGTCTATTGGTTTTATTGGCCTTGGAACAATGGGAAAAGGCATGGTTTCTAATCTGCTAAAGAACGGCTACGAAGTTATAGCCTATAATCGTACAAAAGATCACGTGAACATTGTTCATCAGAATTTCTCAATGGTCGATTCTCCGAAAGAATTATCTTCCAGGACAACAATCATTTTTACGTGCGTTTCAAATGATAAATCATTAGATGATGTGCTCTTTCAACCAAAAGGATTATTTCGAACGTTGACCTCATCGAATATAGTGGTGGATTGTTCAACGACCTCCATTGAAATGACTGAAAGGATTATTGAAGAATGCAAAAAAAGAAAAATTGAGGTCCTCGATGCTCCTATAACAGGAAGCAAACTGGGAG
>JAHFLI010000106.1 GCA_023255615.1 Candidatus Woesearchaeota archaeon | reverse complement strand
TGAAAATGCGCTCCTCGGGTTAGAAAAACTCGAGCAGATTGTGGATACACTGATTGTTATTCCAAACAATAAACTCCTTGAACTTGCTCCGGATCTTCCTCTGCATACCGCATTTAAAGTCGCCGACGAATTATTGACAAACGCAGTAAAAGGAATTGCAGAGCTCGTGACCAGAGCTGGTCTTGTCAACCTTGATTTTGCAGACATTCGCGCAGTGATGAAAGGTGGAGGAGTAGCCCTTATTGGAGTAGGAGAATCAGATACTGAAAATCGCGCGATGGAAGCGGTCGAAAAAGCAATCTCAAATCCCCTCCTTGATGTAGATATCACGGGGGCGAATGGCGCTCTGATCAATATCTCTGGTGGAGAAGATATGACTCTCGACGAAGCTCGAAAGATTGTTGAAACAATTTCAGAAAAGTTGGATGATGATGCACGCATTATTTGGGGTGCACAAATTTCAAAAGATCTTGACAAGACCATTCGAACAATGCTTATTGTTACCGGCGTAAAATCTTCCCAGATTTTCGGCACTGGACGCACGCTTATCGATAGAAAGAAAAGGGAGATTGAAAATGAACTCGGCATTGAGTTCGTGGATTAACTATGAATATAACGCAATCAGTAGGAAAAATGAAAGAATTTTTTGGTGAATGTATTCGAGTCTTAAAAGTAACCAAGAAACCAACAAAAGAAGAGTACAAGGTCATTGTTAAAGTAGCGGGCCTTGGGATGATTATCATTGGCTTAATTGGATTTGTCATCGTGATGATAAAATCCTTAGTCTTTGGATAGGTGAAATAATGGAAGGATCAGCAATTTACGCATTACGAACAACCGCAAATCGAGAAGATCAGGTGATGGATTTTGTTACATCAAACGCTAAGCGAAAGAAACTCGAAGTGCTGTCTGTCGTACGCGCACATGGAATGAGAGGGTACATTTTTGTAGAAGCGGTTTCTAAGACAGATGCCGAACAATCTGCATTTAACGTTCCTTATGCTCGAGGTATACTGCCAAAGCCAATTGATTTCAAAGAGATTGAACATATTCTCGAACAGGTAAAGACGGAAGTCAATATTCAAAAGAATGATATTTGTGAAATTATCTCTGGTCCATTTAAGCGAGAGAAAGCGAAAATAACAAGGATCGATAAAGCAAAGGAAGAAGTTGTTGTAGAACTCCTTGAAGCTGCAGTCCCGATTCCGATTACCGTGAAACTGGATGCAGTTAAAGTAATCCGACGAGAGACTGAAGAAGAGGAGAGTTTATCTGATTCGTAAACATTTTTAAAGAGACCATAGTTTCTGACGAATATGGCTACCCAAACTATAGAAGTACTCATAGAAGGCGGGAAAGCAACAGCCGCACCACCGCTAGGGCCAGCTCTCGGTCCAATGGGAGTAAATATTGGTCAGGTAGTTTCTGAAATTAATAAAAAAACTGATTCTTTCAAAGGTATGCAAGTACCAGTCAAAGTTCAAATCGATTCAGAATCAAAAGAATTTTCGATTCATGTGGGAACACCTCCCGCATCTCAGTTGATTATGAAAGAAGTGGGAATCGAAAAGGGATCGGGAAAACCCAACACCGAAAAAGTTGCTGATATTCTTATTGAACAGATCATTAAAGTTGCAAAAATGAAAGAGTCTGCTCTGTTGGGGAAAACCCTCAAGGACAGAGTCAAAGAAATTATCGGAACGTGCAATTCTATGGGAATCCTAGTAGAGGGGAAATCTGCTGTTGATGCAATTAAAGATGTTGATGCGGGAAAGTTTGACCAAGAAATTAAATCAGAGAAAACAGAATTGACTGCAGAAGAGAAAGCACGAGTTGAAGCTGAACGAAAACGAATGCAGGCTGAACTTGAACAAAAGAAAGCAGAATTCATGAAGACCGCAGATACGATTATTAAAGAAATGACAGGGAAGACTCCTTCTGAAATCAAGGCTAAACTCAAGGCTGCGGGCCTCCCAGATGATATTATCAAGACGGTGCTTCCATCAGAAGCAGGAGCCGCTGGCGAAAAGAAGGCGGAAACTGCAGCAGCTCCAAAAGAAGCACAAAAGAAATAGTTCGATAAGTATTTATATAAGTTATTTCTTAAGTATTAAGTTAAGTAAAAAAATAAGTATAATAATATGGCTATCGAATTAAGAAGAAAGTTGTATAAAAGAGGATCGAGCTTCGAGACAACAATTCCCGCTCAACTTCTTTTCGCCTGTGAGAAAGGAAAGAAGTATACAGTAGTTTTTTCTTATGATCAACTAACAAATAAATGGATGATCTCTTTTGAGGAACGGCGTAATGAGTGAATATTATGCTCAATCAGTTGAACAAACTTCAGAGTCTTTGAGGTCGTCGCACCAAGGCTTATCTCACCAAGAGATAAAAAAAAGGCTCGAGCAGTGTGGAAAAAATGAATTAACGCAGAAAAAAAGAATTTCGCCGATTATTATTTTCTTTCGACAATTTCAGAGCCCACTCATCTATATTCTTATTGCTGCATTACTTATTTCTGCGTTCCTTGGAGAACTTTCAGATAGCATTGTCATTTTTGCCATCCTTATATTTATTGGTATTTTTGGATTTATACAAGAATACAAAGCAGAACGTTCACTTGACGCCCTCAAAAAACT
Source organism: Candidatus Woesearchaeota archaeon (assembly GCA_023255615.1). Taxonomy (GTDB): domain Archaea; phylum Nanobdellota; class Nanobdellia; order Woesearchaeales; family JACQSR01; genus JACQSR01. The sequence continues at coordinate 2,002 of JAHFLI010000106.1, read as the reverse complement.
TGTTGCGTTAAAATCAACAGTCATTCGGGAAGGGAGAGAGCAAATCGTTGAAACGAGTGATCTCGTTCCTGGGGATGTTATATTGATTGAGACAGGAGATAAGGTTCCAGCAGATGCACGATTAATTGAGGTCAGGAATCTCTCAACTCAGGAATCCTCTTTGACAGGGGAATCCGAACCAATAACAAAATCAAATTCAATTCGAAAAAGGAATACTCCCCTTGCTGAAAGAACAAATATGGTGTTTTCTGGTACGATTGTTACGTCAGGAAAAGGAAGAGCAATAGTGGTCGCAACAGGAATGAATACGGAAATAGGCAAAATCGCAGAAATGATCGAGAACGTTCCCGAAGAACAGACCCATTTGCAAAAAAAATTAGAGAAGCTTGGAAAGAAGATGACCATTGCCGTTCTTCTCGTGAGCGTTATCGTTTTTTTGATTGGGATTTTTCGAGGAGGTTCTCTTATCGATATGTTTCTTATTTCAATGACTCTCGCTGTCGCAGCTGTTCCTGAAGGACTTCCTGCTGTCGTCACGATTTCGCTGGCTCTTGCAGTCAGAAAGATGGCGACCAAAAATGCTCTTGTGCGTACTCTGCCATCCGTGGAAACTCTCGGTTCAACAACAGTAATTTGTTCAGACAAGACGGGAACATTAACCAAAAATGAGATGACTGTTGAGAAACTATATGTAAATGGAAAGGTCATTGATGTAACCGGAACAGGATATGCCACAAAAGGAGAATTTTTGCACGATGGAAAGAAAATGAACGTGAAAGAATACGAGTTCCTCCTGAGTATTGGAGCGTTATGCAATGACGCGAAGGTTGTCTCAGAAACAGTTATCGGAGATCCAACTGAAGGATGTCTTATCGTTTCTGCAGAAAAAGCTGGATTAAAGAAAGAAATCTTAGATCAGAAGTTTTCCCGCATCGGAGAGTTAGAATTTACGAGCGAGAGGAAAAGAATGTCGACAATCCATATTCAAAGAAAGAAAAAGATTCTTTATTGTAAAGGGGCCCCTGACGTGATTCTCCATTTGTGTTCAAAACAACAGATAAGAGGAAAAATTGTTCCGCTCACTAAAAAAAGAAAAGAAGAAATTCTCAAAAGAAACCATGAATTTGCGAGTAAGGGGCTACGAGTTCTTGGGTTTGCATACAAGGATTCAGGTATTCTTCACGAGAAGGAAATGATATTTGTTGGACTTCAAGGAATGATGGATCCACCGCGAGATGAGGCAAAGAAAGCAATAGAAAAATGTGTAAAAGCGGGAATTCGTGTTATCATGATCACCGGAGATCATGAAGTTACTGCTCAAACAATTGGTAACAATTTAGGAATTACTGGAGAGATACTAACCGGAAAACAAATCGATCAACTTAGAGATCTTAGTTCTGTTCTCGACAAAGTATCTATCTTCGCAAGGGTCGATCCTCAACATAAAATACAGATCGTGCAGGGACTAAAAGATAAAGGTCACATTGTAGCAATGACTGGTGATGGTGTAAATGATGCTCCCGCATTAAAAGATGCTGATATCGGCATTTCAATGGGAATTACGGGAACCGACGTTAGTAAAGAAGCCTCTGACATCATACTTTTGGATGATAATTTTGCTTCAATCGTCAATGCAATTGAAGAAGGTCGAGGAGTGTATGACAATATTAAAAAATTCGTTAATTATCTGTTATCAAGTAATTTTGGTGAAGTTCTCATTATATTTTTTGCAATGGTGATTGGGTTTCAGGATCCCCATATGTTTACGGCAGTTGTTCCTTTGCTTCCTATCCACTTGTTATGGATTAATTTAGTTACTGATGGATTGCCAGCAATTGCGTTAGGAATAGATCCCACTCCGGCATCGGTAATGGAAAGGAAACCTCGTGACCCTCAAGAAGAAATTATTTCACTGAACATGGGCCTTAATATTATTATCATCGGAATCCTTATGACCTTTTGCACGTTGTTTCTTTTCTAGGTATATCTTATTGAATCAGTT
>JAHFLI010000105.1 GCA_023255615.1 Candidatus Woesearchaeota archaeon | reverse complement strand
AAATATTTTAGGTGCATAATCATGGAAGAACTCATCGCAGCATTACCGGAAGAAGATCAAATTGCTATTACGGCTCCACCTATTCAACGAAAAGAAGGATGGAATCCGAAAACAGAAGTGGGGAAATTAGTTCAGAAAGGGGAGCTGACGAATCTTGATGATATACTTGATAAAGGATTAAAGATTCAGGAAGCAGAAATTATTGATGTACTCATTCCTAATCTCAAAACAGATCTGCTGATGATCGGCCAATCAAAAGGTAAATTCGGAGGCGGTCAGCGACGAGTGTTTAAGCAAACTCAGAAAAAAACGCAGGAAGGAAACAAACCAAAGTTCGCAACGTATGCTGTTGTCGGCAATGAAAATGGATATGTCGGTCTGGGATATGGAAAAGCAAAAGAAACGGTGCCTGCGAGAGAGAAAGCATTGCGCAATGCAAAGTTACATGTTATCAAAATAAAACGTGGATGTGGATCATGGGAATGCGGATGCAAAGGACATCATTCTCTTCCGTTTAAAGTAACGGGAAAAGTTGGTTCCGTTGAGGTGTCATTAATCCCTGCACCAAAAGGAACAGGCTTAATTGTCGAGAAAGAATGTCAGAAAATGTTGGCCCTTGCTGGCATTAAAGATGCGTGGTCAAAAACGCATGGCCAGACAGGAACAAAAACCAATTTGATTTTGGCATGCTTTTCAGCCATGAAAAAATTAATGTCTGTGAAAACACACCCATCCTTTGTTGAACCATTAGGCATTGTTGAAGGAAAGATGGAGTCTAAAAATGAGTGAACAGATGATTGCAGCGGTATTGATCAGAGGAATTCATGATCGAGAGTATTCTGTTCTTGATGCGTTGAAATCTCTTCGATTGCAGAGAAAACATGTTTGTGTGTTGTTGACGGATACTCCTTCCAATAGGGGTCAGCTTCAGAAAGTAAAAGATTTTGTGACATGGGGAACGATCACTGATGAAACAAGAAAATTACTCGTCTCAAAACGAGGAAAACCTGCACAAGGACCGTTGACCGATTCACGAAAAAAAATTCATGCTCGCGTATTGAAGATGGACGGAAAAACATTGCTTCCGTATTTTAATCTTCAACCACCTCGTGGCGGTTTTGGACGCAAAGGTATAAAAGTTGGATTCAGTGCGGGTGGAGCACTCGGAGATCGAAAAGAAGCGATGAATAAGCTCATTACAAGGATGATTTGAATGGTTACTCGAAGACGATCAAAAATGTCGCGTGCACGCGGAACCTGGACACATGGCTGGGGTGCAAAGAAAAAGCATCGAGGATCTGGCCATCGTGGTGGTAAAGGAAATGCTGGTTCTGGAAAACGTGCAGATTCAAAAAAACCTTCATACTGGAAAGATACTCAGTATATGGGAAAATATGGTTTTGTCATGAAGGGAAGAGTACAAGAAAGTGAACCTCTTAATGTTTCAGATCTTGAAGATCGATTATTACAATGGAAAGCAGAGAAGAAAGTGGCAGAGAAAAATGGATCTATTCACATTGATCTTCCTTCCCTTGGATACACGAAGCTCCTCGGTAGTGGATCAGTCAACCATAAGTTTATTGTCACCGTTTCCTCTGCAACGAAAAAAGCAATAGAAGAAGTTCAACGAGCAGGCGGAAAGGTCATTCTCAACAATGGTGTGGAAAACTCTGATCAACAATCTTCCTGAAGTTGTTGGTCCTACCCAAAAGCGTCTTGAGTTTCGCGAGAAGCTCAAGTGGACCTTACTTATCTTAGTCATATTCTTTATTCTGGGATTAATGCCATTGTATGGATTAGGAGAAAATGCGCTCCAACAATTTGAATTTTTGTCTATCGTTCTTGGTGCATCATTTGGATCTCTTATTTCATTGGGAATTGGTCCGTTAGTCACCTCTTCCATCGTATTGCAATTATTGAATGGATCAGGGATTGTTAAGTTTGATCTGACTCAAACAGAGGGAAAGAAAACATTTCAGGGAGTACAAAAATTATTGTCATATTTTTTTATTATTTTTGAATCTTCTATTTATGTGTTCATGGGTGGCTTAGCGCCATCACCATCTCACGTTGGAACTCCGTTGTATTTTAACATTCAATTGCTGTTAGTGTTCCAACTTGTCCTTGGTGGAATTTTAATTATGTTTATGGATGAAGTGATTTCCAAATGGGGATTTGGATCAGGGATTTCCTTGTTTATTGCCGCAGGTGTTTCACAATCTATTTTTGTGCAGGCATTTAACCCTCTTCCTGGACCAACGGGAGTTGAAGGAGTAACGTATGCAGCAGGTGCAGTGCCTGCAATGTTTCAGGCATTAGCAGGAGGAGATCCTCAAACTGTTTTCTTGAAAATGTCTGCGTTGATTTCAACCTTCCTTGTCTTTTTGTTTGTCGTCTATGCGCAAGCGATGAAAGTAGAAATTCCATTATCATTTGGCAGAATTCGTGGTCACGGTATTCGATGGCCATTGAGTTTTATGTATACATCAAATATTCCAGTTATTTTAATGGCAGCACTTCTTGCAAATATTCAATTGTGGGGCAGATTACTTGAGCGATGGGGACATCCACTCTTAGGAACATTTAGTTCTCAGGGAACTCCACTTTCTGGTTTTGTTATCTGGACGCATTCTGTTGATGTCATTCAGAACGCCATTCGTGGTTCGCTGACGGGAGCAGACATGGCACATGCTGGTGTGTATTTGCTCATCTTTATGGTTGGTTCTCTCGTGTTTAGTGTCTTTTGGGTGCAAACGGCGGGTATGGATGCACGATCACAGGCTCAACAAATGATGTCTTCCGGATTACAAATTCCTGGATTCAGACGAGATGAACGTGTTCTTGAACATATTTTGAATCGATATATCTGGCCACTCACATTTATGGGTGGAATTACCGTTGGATTTTTAGGAGCAGTTGCTGATCTTACTGGTGCATTAAGCAGAGGAACAGGAATTTTACTTGCAGTCATGATTGTTTACAAATTATATGAAGAAGTTGCTCAACAACACATGATGGACATGCATCCGATGTTGAGAAAATTTATGGAGTGAGTTTTCTCATTCACAACCTTTAAAAATTCACTCTGATGTTCTGGTCACATGGTCGTCGAAAAAATACTTGATCCGGTGTTTGGTCCTCTCCTTGGATTGCCGCCCTTTTGGATCATGCTTATTCTGTCGTTCTTCATTTCTTTAGTTATTACTCTGATCTACAAATATACAACTGATCAGAAGTTGATGAAAGAATTGAAAGATGAGATTCAGGGCTATCAAAAAGAGATGAAGGAATTGCGCAGTAATCCCGAGAAGATGATGGACGTGCAGAAAAAAGCAATGAGCGTCAATATGAAATATATGATGCAGAGTTTGCGCGCAACCTTATTCACTTTTCTTCCCATTATCTTGATTTTCAGTTGGATGAGTGGACATCTTGCCTATGAGCCTTTAACCCCTGGAAAAGAATTCCAAATGGTTACCACCTTTGATGATATTGCAACAGGAACGGCGTCTATTGAAGTACCAGAAGGATTAAACGTCGTTGGAAATTCCACACAACTCATCATTAACAAACAAGCAACGTTTGTGTTGGAGGGCAAAGAAGGCGACTATACCCAAGATAACGCTGCAAAAATAGTCTATCATGACCAATATCAATTCAAAGATATCATTATCTCCAATGAACGTCATTATGCTCCGGTCCTTGATAAAGGAAAGTCCGGAAATATTCAATCAATAGAAATCAAAAATGATCCCGTAAAAATATTGAATCTCTTCGGTTGGAAAATCGGATGGTTAGGGACCTACATTATCTTCTCGATTGCCTTCTCTTTAGGTCTCAGAAAGCTTTTTAAAATATACTAGGTTTTTCCTTACTTATGGTACGACCACAATTACGATCACGCTCATTTCGACGAGTATTTCGCAAAACGCCAGGAGGCAAAGTGGTTCTTCACTATGAAGATCACAAACCTGGACGGGCAAAGTGCGGTTCATGCGGCGCTGTTCTTCACGGGATCAAAACCGATCGTGACGTGAAGATGAAACACATGCCGAAAACGGCAAAAAGGCCTGAACGTCCGTATGGTGGTGTGTTATGCTCGCGATGTATGAGAGAGCAGATTAGAAAATCAGTGTAATCTCTTGGGCAACTGGCGACACTGTCTGAGAAAAGAGATTGGAGGACAAAATGTTTGAAGTGGGACGATTGTGTGTAAAACTTGCGGGCAGAGATGCAGGCAAGAAATGTGTTGTTGTTGATGTTCTGGATAGCGTTTATGTGCTTATTGATGGCCAAACACGCAGACGAAAATGCAATATTCGACATTTAGAGCCGACTGAGACGGTGCTGAAAATCAAGAAAAATTCCTCTCATGAAGACGTTGCTAAAATTCTGAAGGATCATGACATTGAGGTAAGAGAAACGAAGCCAAAAGAGAAGGTGCAACGGCCGAAGAGAACACCCGGCGCGGGGGAAAAGAAAGAAACAGTGAAGAAAGAAAAGAAAGCCCCTAAGAAAAAAGCCGACAAGAAGAAATAATTTTTCCTATGACTTCTTCAAGTTTAGAATTGAAACCTCTCGTCAAACAATATGTTGCGGAACGAGTTATCCCTAATTCCCCTCGTTATCGACCGCTGCTGCGGACGATGTCAGAATTATTAGGTCTTGTAGAGGGAACAATAGGGACATTATT
>JAHFLI010000104.1 GCA_023255615.1 Candidatus Woesearchaeota archaeon | reverse complement strand
ACATTGTTACCTCATAACCATTTAAATTATTTTGCTAATTTCCACCAAAAGAGGTTAAACACAATTTTCATACCATCGATAACCGTCGTTCCTTTATATCGGTCACCATAAATGGTTTCAATAGGAATCTCTTTAAATCGAAAGTGATGAGAGCCAACACGGGCAATCATTTCGCTTTCCATTGAATAATCCGCTGCCTCCCAACGAATTTTTGGATAAATCTGAGCCCGAAACGCGCGATACCCTGACTGAGTATCTCGCATGCTCATCCCATAAAGAATTTTGGTAATAGTGTTGATGACCCAATTACCAAAGCGAAGAATGGCGGGCATGTGCTCATTTAATTTTCGATACCCAAATACAATGTCTACATCAGTTAATGCGTCTAAAAATCGTGGAATTTCTCGGGGATCATGTTGACAGTCTGCATCTAAAACAATAATATATTCAGCACCATGATCAACTGCATAATCACAACCAGTTTTCAAGGCAGCTCCCTTTCCCATATTGACATCATGCTGCAACGTCGTTGTTTTTTTACTTGCTACCTCAAAAGTCTTGTCAACACTTCCATCATCGACAACAACTAGATGATCAACATAGGGCATCGTTCCTTCAATAACTTTTTCTATTCTTTTCTCTTCATTGAATGCCGCGATGACTGCCCAGACTGATTTTTCTTTCATTTGACAAGAAGACACAAAACAAGATTTAAATTACTTTCTCAAGGAGAAACGGTTGCATTCATTGGAGTCTTCGGTTTGAACGTATCCATGATATTCATTGCGCCACCTTCCCAATTCACTTTATAGATATATACTTTTCCACCCGTAATAGTATTTTGGGTACTAAAATGTTCGAAATGCGTTAAACTATGACCGCCCAAGAAAAACATTCTCGTAAACATACTACCCGCAATTTCTGGACTAACGACAATAGTTTTATATCCATCACTGTCCGGATAAACAACTATGCTGACTCCGAGCGTATCATTAAATCGACGCTCTTTCATTCCATCTTTTGTCGCGAGCCAGAGTGCATTTGGATGAAGAGTTCCTTGATTAGTCGGAATATCGACTTGGAGTGTATCAAGATTAATAGATGCTTGTAAACCTTGTGCAAGGTCGCACGTGAGAGTAGTATTGTTCCGAGCACATTTCCGTGCACCAGACTGATAGCTCGGCCACGGAGCGATCCAATTATTTGCATCATCACTTGTTTTAAGATTTTGAACTTCATACGCAGCGCTCGACGCTTTCTGTTCGCTATAATTAAATCTCTCACCTAAAAATTCGACCCCTTTTCTAAAATCATTCTGATACTCTGATTTTTTAAGAGTATTATACATGAGTGCACGATCAAAATTCCAATTACCGAAATGGGCCCAGACACCAGACTTTCCAACCATATCGTCTGATGCAATAAAAAATGCTGTTGGTGGAGTACAATGGGTATATTTCAAAACGTCTTCAGCTTGATTATCAGTAAATCCTTTGGAGACAATTAATTTTTTTGCCGCGTCTTTATCCAGCACCACAATCTGATTGATAAGATCTATCGTCCGAGGAACATCATTAATAGTAGGAAGAAGTTTTTCATATGCCGTATTTGCACCACAATCAAGCATCCTCAATATTCCGACTGCGAGAGTTTCATTGCTCGTCGACAATATTTTTCCCACCCAATGAGCCGGAGGAGAGTCCTGAGATGTTCCGTCAAATGTTACTGGCCTATTTGCAATATATTTAAACCAATGGCCATAATCCCACCACGAAGTAACAATGGAATTCCGTGGAGTTTCTCGATCAATTTTCTGAAGGGAATTATACCAGCCATCAGACAAATCAGTAATTTGACCATTCGACGTTTGGAATGCAGAAGCAAAAACATTGACAGGATAAATCAAGAAAATTCCTAAAATAAAAACAACCGAAATGCGAGCAACTCGTCGATCAATTTTCAACAAGTCTCTGATCATGTTCGAGAAAATATCGTACAGATTGCCGAACGAAATTCCAATCGCAAGAGCAAATGCAGGAACAAGAAGAAGAGTGAATCGAACTCCTTTCGTGCTTGCATAAATGGTTGCTCCATACCACATGATTAACAAGAGAGCAAGTTTGATGTCAACAACACTTTCTTTTTTAACAAGAGAATACAAGATCAGGTAGATAAGCGGGACGCTGATCAATGCTAAAAAGACCAATAAATTTTGCGGCCGCAGAACAAGGATTACCACATACCACAATCCGGCTGCAGCAATTGACCACCATTTTGTTTCTCCACTTTTTGCGCTTCTGACAAGAAGGAAGATCATGCCGAGAAGAGAGATGAAAAATAAAAATAAGCTGCCAATACCTGTTTGACTAATGACTGAATTTAATGATGCAGGTGTCTGCTCCGCAACAGTGGTGTATACATTCGGCCACACCGTATCAATGCCCACTTCTTTCAATCGTGTAAAACCAAGTGGACGATAGAGGGTTGATTTCGCAAAAATATCCCATGTGGTAAACGCAGTAACGAATACTCCTGAAGAAATAAAAAAGATCAGAAGAAAAACAAAAGAATTCTTTATTGCCGATTGACTAAACAATTTCCCTGTCTTCAATTCATCTCGATGGATAAGAAGATAATAAACCATATAGCATACTGCTGATGCGAGCAAAAAATCAAAAATATACCACCACCCACTCCATGCGAACGCGTAAATACCGATAAAGAATCCATTCAAGACCGTCAGTGCAATTCTCCATTTATGTGAATCTGTTTCCATAGCTTCAATGAAGAGCCATGTAGCAAGAAGAGGGAAGAGAACGTTGTAGCCATCAGTATCAGAAATTCCAGCCATAGTTCGAACAAGGAACGCAGGATGAATGGCAACAATGATCCCTGTAATGAGACCACCAAAATCCCCTGCAATTTTTCGCGCGACAAAGAACACAGGAATAACGGCAAGGGCCGAGAGGAGAACGGGCAAGAAAAATGCAACACGTGCCATAGACACATTTGAAAAAAGAGAGAAGATTTTGTAGCTATATGCAATTAAATAAGCGTGGAACATATCAGCAGGAACAAATCGTCCGTTGGGAGCATTCATGTACGTATCATATGGTTTTCCATCCCGCAACTCATCTCCTGGATGTCCATTAGTGATAATATTCCGTGCATGACGTAACCAGAAATATGGATCAATAGCGATGAGATATGTATCACCATTCTCATCTTGAAATTGAGACTTAAAATACTGAGAAGCGCTTTGAACATCCTTGTCTATTTGCGCCTTATTTGTTGAGAGGTAACTGTCGAATTCTTTATTAACTTGGGCCTGAATATTTGCATTAGGTAAATTAGGATATTGTTGACGAAGTTGTGTTCCGATTTGATCCTTATATGATTGATAGACGACATTTTGCGCCCAGTCATCTGTTACTGGCAAAAAGGCAGGAGTGATTCTCAAAAAAATAGAGAGAATAAGAGGAATAAGAACGAGGAAATAAATACCATATTTTTTGAAAAATTCAGGAAGAGTAGACGTAAAAAATCCCTTCAGTGAAGAAAGATCAACTGAATCATCTGTTTTTTTATCATCCGAAGAACGAAACATTCGTTTCAGTTTACTGAAATCAATCGAGAGATCATCATCTTTCTTTTCCATGTTATCATGATGCTTATGAACTTCATGAGGGACATCTTCTTTCTTCTCATGATGAGATTCTTCTTTTACCTCTTTCTTCGAAGAAAACCAACCCTTCATCTTTTTCCAATCAATTTCTATGTCATCGTCCTTCTTTTCTTCCATTTGCTCGAGCAAAGCTATACGGTTTAAAAAGATTGTCCTCACGTTGTTTGAGGATAGTACTCTTCAAGATTAAAATAAATGTTTCGCAAATGTGAGAAATCTCGGTTCGTGGATCAGTAAATCAAATGCAAGTGCAATAGGAAATTCACGGTCATGGTGCTGAATAATGGAACGAACTTTTTCTCGCTTGACCATTCCAATTAATTGATCATAATCATTGTCAGAGAATTTGTCAAGCATGGTGCGAATTAATAAGTGCATTCTGAGTTCTCTTCCGATTGATTTTTTCCATCCCCATTCATAATCTTTTTTTCCATCAATATCCTTGACCAATGATTGAGCAGCGAGCATCCCAGGAATAATACCGCCGCCCGTCGTGGCCTTGACGTGTGTTGCTGCATCTCCTATAATATACGTATTCTCTTTTTTTGTTTGCAGTGCGGGATTATAGATGGGAATTAAACCACCCTGCATGCATTGGATATCTTTTTTCTCAACACCCATGCGTTTGAGAAAACTGTCGAAGTAAATTGAAGAAGATTTGGGACATGCAACCCCCACCCGGGAAATAGTTTTATTTTCAGGAACGGACCACGCAAATAAACCTGGTGCCATACTACCAAGCCACACTTCAAATACATCTGCGTCACATTTTCTTTTAACAACTCCTTGAACACCATACAGAAATGAACGCTCTCCTTTCATGCCAACGCATTCTGCAACTTTGCTTCGGGGTCCATCGGCACCAACAATTGGACCATCGAGTTTGTGGGATACATTTTTTTTCTTATCGAAAACCAAATGATGATCAGTATAACGACAATTAAATCGATACTGAACGCCTGCTGCTTGAGCGTTCTTTGCCAACAATTGATCAAACCGATCTCGATCAAAAATAAGATTTTTTACTGAAAACTCAACGGAATCCTGCGGTGAATGGACAAGAATACGCTGTGTTTCATTAATCAGTAC
>JAHFLI010000103.1 GCA_023255615.1 Candidatus Woesearchaeota archaeon | reverse complement strand
AGAGATTTGGATAGATACGACGAGCAAACGTGCTTAGCCGCAAAAACTCCCGATGGCAATCCTGCTGGATTTATTTGGACAGGAACGTATTGTTGTGGGGAATTAGACGATGTTCCTGAATTCTATAATGACGTTGGCTCTGGCGTCGGTGCGTGTTGGAATTCAAAAATTGCGTATAATGGAAATGTAACAACGAGAAATCCAGATACGGGTCTTGGGGACAATATTGTTGATAGCGGAGAATTTTTTGGTTGTGCAATTGATCAATCGAATTTCAATAAAAACAATGATGGATATGTCAACATTCTTGATACTCACAAAGCTGATCATCTTATTCGGAATAAACCATATTGTACGGTCAGAAAGTTTGATTATTATGGTGGACTATTATGGTGTTCTTACCAAGAAGAATGGAAATATGATATCGGAGCTCCTTTTAACCGATCGGTGCTCAGCACTATTCCTTGGATAGATTCTGAAGCACAAATATCTGAATGCTGTCCGGCAGATCGATGCTGGATTGGAAAATATGAAACAGATTTTGTGGATGGCAAAATTGAAATTGCAGATGGATGTATTCAAAATATGTCGAAATTTACTGCGCCAGAAGATGTCTACATCGCTCCAGATGGAAATCCCTATCGATGTCTTGATGGACATTGGACAACGTCTCCCGTTAAAACTTCTCCCTTTGGATTGCGTGGGTATTGTCCAACAGATGCCCTGTGTTTAAGGGATCCGAATGGAAAGAATTCTCAGAATGGAAACACGAGTCAAACGGCGAGGCCTGCATGTTTGTACGACGGCCAATACAAAGAGGATGAAGATTTTCTGTGCAGATCAGGAGAATGGTATTCGAGAACAGCAAAAATTGCCGAAGAAATGGCAAAGATTTCAACCGCTGATGACTTTGCGATGACCTGTGGTCCACAATCAGAAATGCTTAATTTCATCTCCTATACAAGCAGTTCAGGAGACCAGATCTCGGAATATTTGAAATTTGCAAATAATGGTTGTGTTGTCCAACACGATGGTCTTGTTGCAATAGGGTTTTCTCTTAAGAAACCAGCAAATACAAATTATCTCTCGTTCCTTGAGGCACTTGGAAAAGATATTCATTATTGTGATGCGGTTGTTAATGACGGCGCTTTCCATGCATGCGCTAGTCCTGATTTATTCTACAACAAACAATTGAACAGCGTGATCTATTCTCCTGCTGCATTAACCTTTACATCAACAACACTTATGACAACGTTTGTCAATGAAATTAATTATATGAAAACAACTGAAGTACCAAAAGTACCTTCTTCATACGGAAGCTTTGATCTGTTCAAAAGCATTCGATTTTACAATTACTTGTACATTAACAAAAAAGGATCATTGTTTATAGCAGGCGTCGCTGAAGCTCCAATATCGGGAGAGATGGTGCTTGGTGTTTCGTATTCAGGCACCGCCGACGATTTGTGCAAGCGCGCAACCGCATACAACGATAAAAGTGCGAAAATTTATTGTGAGGATCAGGGACAAAAGATATATATACTCAACAACCAGAAAAACGTCATTGGTCAGCTCTTCCCTCAGCTGACCTACAAGTTAAGAACCATATGAGGAAAAAAAGTCAGGTGACTATGTTTATCATTTTAGCAATCGTGGTGCTTTTTGTTTTTGTAGTGTACACTTTCATCAGCGGAAAAACTGAAGGAGACGATCAAAACGCTGACCAACGAATCTCTGAAAAGTTTCAAGAGCGTATTCAGCCGGTGTCTGATTTTATTACTTCATGTATTGAGCAAGTGACGACTAAAGGACTTTCTCTTGCTGGGCATCAAGGAGGTGGAATTTGGGTAACGTGTAATAAAGTCAACCAAGATGGGCCTTTGAACCTGGATGAATCTCGTACTGCACCGCCAATAGGGAACTATTGTATACGGTATGGTATTGTCAAATCTCAAGACCAAGGAAATGCTGATTATCCCTGGGATGTCTTTCCGCGAGTAAGTTCATCGGCGTCTGGAATAACTCCTACGTGTAATGTGTGCGGTTCTCTTAAATTACCTAAACTCGATGGTTCAAATGCTGATGACATTGAAATTGTGCTTGAAAATTACGTTAATGCAAATATTGAATTAAAATGTTTGAAGCACCTTCAAAGTTTTCGCAAAGAGTTTGAAGTCAATGAAACAACATCTCCTGAAGTTGACGTGGTGTTTCGCGATAACGACGTGTTTGTGAAAATGAATTATAGTGTTTCCTTCTACGACAATGCGACAAAAGAATTCAAAGAATTAGATGTTCACAAAGGAACAGTTCCCATTCGCTTTCGAAAATTGTATAACATTTCATCCTACATTTCGACAAACGATATCCAATTTATTAATTACGATATTGGCCAACTCCCGGGAGCACCTGCCGTGCCTCAACCTGATCCGTGGAAATGGGCGCGCAACCCAGACTTTTCGATCGTTGTTACCCCACACGATGATGATAATTATGATCTTATTACGGTGAAAGATACAAAATCAAAAGACCTTGATGGAAAAGCATTTACCTTTTCTTTTGCCCGAGAGAATCGACGTCCGGGATTGTGGTTGATCAATGGAACTGAATTCGAGAAAACGTTGACGAGTAATGAGTTTACCATCAACAAAGCCGATCTTTCAACATATTTCACCTATGCATATTATAGTCCTTCACCTTTGTTTGATCCCGATCATATCAAAGTGTGGGATCCAGATGAAGACGATCTGCATCAAGGATCATTACAATTTTATGTCAACGTGCAGAGATGCGTTGATACAAACCTTCTTGATCCAAATACACCCTCGTGCACGTTTACCCTTCCTCCCGGAGAGCAAAAAATCCCTTTTATCGTTAAAGTTGTTGACGTTGCAGGAGATGAGCTGGGTATTGATCACACCGATTCGCAAGGGGACCAATCACCAAGTTCATCTCTCTTCATCACTTTAATTGCACCGGCAGCAGGATCACCATGAAAAAAATAATTCCACTCACTATTGTGTTTTTGATAGGGGTTATTCTCTTTACGTCAGTGTCCTATTCGACTGATCCGACTCCGGTTGATTGCTGTATTAATACTCATCCCGGCGTTGCTGAAGTAAATATTTGCGCGAATGGAGTTCCTGTCGCAACATGCTGTAATCAAAATACTGTTGGTTCAGGTGGTCCTGCAGATATCCAAACGTGTCAAACAAATTATTTTAATGCAGGTGGTTGTGGTGCGTTTCCGGATCCAAAACCATGCGACATGGCATGCTGCTGTAAAGATAGTGCGGCAACGGATCCCGATAAAGTTCCACGAGTATTGTGCACCACTAAAAGAGGAGGAACATATACTCTTCCCGATAATCCTAGTCAAACATGTTTAGAGGTATGCGAGGGAAATCAAGCGGTTTGTCCGAATGGAATTTGTGAGTTACCTCAAGAAGATTACACGACATGCCCTCAAGATTGTCCGACGAATGAAAATTGTAATAATCCTTCTTACGTTCCAAAAATAACTAATCTCGACATTAAAGCAGATCAAGGTAGTGATAAAATGCGATTGACATGGAGTGATGAATGTTCTTCGACGTTAAAGAAATACACCATCACTCGATGCATAATGCCGAGCTGCTCTGATTCGAAAACATTCCCTTCCATTACTGAAAACAGATTTGTTGATACTGATCCTCTTCTCTTTGATACCGATTATCAATACAAAATTGTTGGTGAGTATAATAATGGAAAAACAAATGAAGCGAAAGAAACAAGATCACTTGGAGACTTTGAATGTTTAACACAAACAACAGCGAACAAGAAATTCTGTATTCAACCTTCATATTACGACCAAATTGAAATTCAGCAATACATGGAACGTGCAGACATAAGTCCTAATACGACTACGTATAATTCCGCATTTCAATGTCAGGATGGTAATAAGTTAACGCTGGTTAAAACGTGTAGCGAGGGAAAAGCGTGTGCGATTATAAATGAGGAAGCGCAATGTCTTGTCGGCGGATCTGCATGTAATTTCCCTGAAGGAAATCCTTTTGGATTGTATTACACACGAGAAGCGTGCGAAGGAACAACTCAAGCACCTAAATATTGTTTCTTGGATCGATCGACAACCCCCGTTGATAATTGTTATCAATGCGACCCTTCATTAGTCTGCTATGATTACAAGTCCCGGGCGGCGTGCTTGAACGATAATTGCAACATCGGCGATGGACACTGTCAATGGGCAGATGTCATTGGCTCTCTTGGCATTGGAGTTTGTATTGACACGACGAAAGATAATTGTGATTACTGTTCAAAACCAGGGACAGAGGGAGCTTCTAATATTCATTCTTTTAATACCGTTTATGATATTTGCACACCTGAAAAAATGAGCGCGCTTACTGGGGGTAAGGGGTGCGGATGCACTACTCCTGGTCAAATACAACAGTGCCCTAAGGATTTTCCTTATCAATTACCGTGCAAGCAAGGAACTCAGACCTGTTCAACTGATTTAACATTTGGTCCGTGCACTGGTGTCGTGTATCCAGCAGAAAGCGAAATCTGTGGAAATAGCATTGATGATGATTGCAATAGTGTTGTTGATGATGGTTGTGCAGAAACATTATGCGATGGTAATGATAACAATGGAAATGGTTTGGTTGATGAAGGGTTTGGAGATTGGGATCGTGATAATACGGCTTCATGCGATTTAGAACATATGGGCAATCAACCATTCTGTGGTGCAGATTGCATCGATTTAGATAAGGATGGAGATAATGTTCAAGACAAAAATGGGCCAACAGTTATCGACCATCAAGA
>JAHFLI010000102.1 GCA_023255615.1 Candidatus Woesearchaeota archaeon | reverse complement strand
TGAAACATTACACAAAGGATGTCCTGAATGTGGGATGGGCAATCTATTCTGGAACAAAGCAAAAGGAGAAGTTGTTTGCAGAGAGTGCGGTCTTGTTATTGAAGATAAACTCTTAGATTTTGGTCCTGAATGGAGGGAGTTCGAATCTGATGACGAGAATAAGCGAAGAACTGGAGCTTCTCTGACCTACCTTCAACCAAATCTTTCTACTGATGTTGGAAGAAAATCCGATTTATATCAATTGAATAGGGGAGATCGAGACAAATTTTTTAGATTACGTCGATGGCAAAATAGAACATATACCTCGATTGAACAAAATTTAAATCAGGCCTTGCCTGAAATCAAGCGTGTTTCTTCCTTGCTCGATTTACCAAATTCCGTATCTGAAGAAGCGGCCCGTTTATACACGATGGCCCTTCAACGTGGTCTGGTAAGAGGTCGAGGCATTGAATTAATGGTCGCTGGAGCTATTCATGCTGCATGTAAGGTGCACGAAGTGCCAAAGACACTTAAGGAACTTGCACAATCAACTGAGCTTGAAGAAAAGGAAATTGGAAGAGCATATCGATTCCTTCGAAGAATGCTCAACGTGCGCGTTTTACCTGTTGATCCAATTAACTTTGTCAATAAATTTGCGTCTGCGCTTCGATTGTCTCCAAAGACTCAAACAGAAGCGGTAAGAATAATTCAACGAGCCCAAAAATCTCGTTTAATTTCAGGAAAATGTCCAAATTCTATCGCTGCAACCGCATTGTATATTGCTTCGTTGAGAAACAAAGAGAAGCGAACACAGCAAGAATTTTCAAAAGTTGCAAAGATTACTGAAGTGACGTTGCGGAACAGATATGTTGAGTTTATTCGAGAACTTGACATGGATAAAAGCAAGCTCTTGGTAAGAAAGAAAGCTGTTCAGCAAAAAGAGACAAGACATTATGCTTCAGTAAAGAAGACCTCTTCTAAATCGAAAGCAAAGCAAAGAAGGTAATTCTTTTTTTATTTCCCTTTTTTATCATCACAAACTATTTATAATCCTTCGTTCTCTATTTGTTTAAGGGGTGGTGTTATGAATGAGTATAGGGCATATGTAGCAGAGGCAATAGCAACTTTTGCGCTCGTCTTTGTTGGAGCCGGATCTATTCTTGCGGACTCAACAGCTCATTTTGGTCTGATAGGCATTGCGTTGGCCCATGGCCTCGTTTTAATGTGCATGATTTATGCGACTGCGCATATCTCCGGAGCCCATATTAATCCTGCGGTGACTATAGGAATGTGGGCAACAAGAAGAATTTCCTTGCTTAACGCCCTCGCATATATTCTTTCTCAACTCTCAGGTGCCGCCGTTGCCGGATTGCTGTTAAAAATCATATTTACAGGAACACCAGATGCTCTTGCTTTGGGAACCCCCATGCTTGGAAGTAGTGTTTCCTTTATCAAAGGAATAATCGTCGAAGCAATTCTCACCTTCCTCATTGTTTTTACTATTTTTGGTGTTGCTGTTGACAAACAAGCACCTCAAGGAATGTATGGTGTTGCAATTGGATTAGTACTTACATTTGATATACTCACTGGCGGAGTTTTAACCGGAGCTTCAATGAATCCTGCACGAACATTTGGACCAGCGATTGCTTCTGGGTATTGGACAAACCATGCAGTCTATTGGATTGGACCTGTAATAGGGAGCTTGGTTGCTGCAATCGTATACACAGTCCTTCTTGAGAAGAGGCCAAAAAAATGATCATGGTTGGAGATCGGGCACCAGATTTTGATTTGGAAGATCAAGAAGAAAGGAAGACAAGTTTGAAGTCATTGCATGGAAAAAAAGTTCTTCTAGCATTTTTTCCATTTGCATTCTCTCCAGTCTGCACGGATGAAATGTGCTTCTTTGATCGAGATATGGATACGTTCAGAAAAATGAGAATCCATATTCTTGGAATTTCTACCGACAGTAAGTGGTCATTAAAAGCATTTTCAGAGAAACTTGATATTCATTTTCCATTACTGTCTGATTTTTCCAAAAAAATATGTCAATCCTATGAGGTATTGCGAAAAGAAGGGTTTTCAGAGCGAGCATATATTTTGGTCGATGAAAATGGATGTATAGCATTTAAAAAAATTATGGAATCCCCCGGCGAAAAGTTAGAGAATAGTGATTTATTACAATTCCTGGAGTAAGACATGGAAACAATAACTCTCGGCCAAAAAGCACCGTTTTTTTTGTTAAAAGATAAAGATGGAATAATACATTCGTTACAAGAAAAAAAATCAAACTATGTGGTAGTTTATTTCTATCCAAAAGATAATACTTCAGGATGCACTCTGGAAGCAGTTAATTTTACTCGTGATCTCAACAAATTCGAAAAGAAAAAAACATCTATTATCGGAATTTCTGGCGGAAACGAAAAGACGAAAACAGAATTCTGTAAAAAAAACAATTTGAAAATTCTTCTTCTTTCTGATCCAGATTTTGAGGTGTGTAGGCAATATGGGGCATATGGAAAAAAATCTTTTTTAGGAAAATCGTATATGGGGATCTATAGGAAAACATTTCTGATCGATAAAAATAAAAGAATAATTAAGATCTATGAGAAAGTCTCACCTCAAGTTCATTCACAGCAAATTCTCATCGATATTGAAACGATGGAAAAGAAACAATGAAAGAATATCTTGATATGGTTAGATTTGTCCTTGATCATGGGACAAGAAAAGTGAATAGGACGGGAGTTGCAACATTAAGCTGCTTTGGTTATTTCTATAAGGTGGATTTACAAAAAGGATATCCATTATTAACGACAAAGGAGATGTTTTTTAACTCCATGCTCCACGAATTGTTGTGGTATCTCAGTGGAGAAGAGCATATCCGCAATTTAAGAAAAAAAACGAAAATCTGGGATGCATGGGCAGATGCAGAGGGAAGATTAGAAACGGCCTATGGAAGATTTTGGAGAAGATTCCCTGTTCCGGAGAAAGGACTTGATGGTGAGCGATGGGCCTCACATTGGATTCATGATGAAAACGGACAAAAAGTGTTTGATCAAATTCAATATATTGTTGATAACTTAAAAGATCTTAAAATGAATCCAGAATTACCGAGTCTGCGACGTTTAGTGGTCTCCGCATGGCACCCAGGTAACGCGGCCGAAAGTAAATTACCCCCTTGTCATTATACTTTTTGTTTTAATATATTGGGATCAAAGTTGAATTGTCATCTCACTCAGCGTTCTGGAGATATCGCACTTGGAATACCATTTAATTTAGCATGTTATTCGCTCTTAACGATGATTATCGCAAAAGAAACGGGATATGAACCGGGCGAGTTTGCTCACACAATTATTGATGCACATATTTATGAAAACCATATCGAAGGATTAAAAGAACAATTGAAACGGGAACCGAAAACATTGCCTACTCTTACTATTACAGACAAACCGATGCAAAAATTAATGTTCGAAGATTTCTCATTACTCAACTATCACCCTCATCCTAAAATAAAATTTGATGTTGCCGTATGAATATCATCGTTGCCATGACAAAAAGGGGAGTAATTGGAAAAAGAAATACTCTTCCTTGGCATATCTCTGACGAGTTAAAACATTTTAAGAAGGTGACAGATGGTAGCGTCGTGATCATGGGGAGAAAAACGTTTGAATCTATAGGCAAACCATTACCAAACAGAATAAATATTATTGTAAGCAAATCTATGACTGAATCTCCTGGAGTAGAAGTAACTTCATCATTCGAAGAAGCGCTGAATATCTCATCGCACTATGATAAAGATGTCTTTGTTATTGGTGGCGCAACTCTTTTTCAACAAGCGCTTCCGTTTGCAAAAAAGCTATATATATCTTATATAAAGAAAGAATACGAAGGAGATACGTATTTTCCAGAAATCTCTTTTGATGAATGGAAAGAAGAAAAAAAAGAAGAATATTCCGATTTTGATGTTGTTCTCTATTCACGAAAAAAATAAATACAATGGATACCAAAGAATCCCTTCTCCTAAAAGTAAAAGAAAAGATTGAGCGAGAACTCGATTGTCTGTTAAAAAAATCTTCACATTCCCTCGTTTTTGGGAAAGGAAATCCTGGAGCAAAACTACTTTTTATTGGAGAAGCACCAGGAGAACAGGAAGATCTTATGGGAATCCCCTTTGTGGGTGCTGCAGGAAGAGAATTAGATAAATTATTGCATTCAATTGATCTCTCTTTAAAGGACGTGTACGTTGCAAATATCTTAAAATATCGTCCTCCTGACAATAGAAATCCATCGAAAGAAGAAATTGAATGTCATGCGCCCTACTTGTTGCAGCAAATTCAAATTATTCAACCTAAAATGATAATTACTCTAGGAAATTTCGCAACGAAATTTGTTCTGGCAGATTTTAATGTTAACCGAATGAAAACTATTGGGGGAATTAGTGTTCTTCATGGAAACCCTGTGCCAAAAGAGATTGATGGTTTCCATTTCATCGCGTATCCGCTTTATCATCCCGCGGCAATCTTATACAATCCTCGTCTTCGGAGTGAGCTGCAGAATGATTTCAAAAAAATAACAGGATTGATAAAAGATGTATAACCGAATTATTTCACTTGCACCCTCAAATACCGAAATTCTCTTTGCTCTCGGAGTTAATGAAAAAGTTGTTGGGGTAACAAGTTTTTGTGATTTTCCTGCAGAAGCAACAAAACTACCTAAAATAGGATCATGGATCTATGCTCGAGATCTTAAGCGTTTTGAAGATCTGAATCCCGATCTTTTGATAACATCAATGTACATTCCTCCTTCAGTAAAGGAATGGGCAGACAACAGTGGAGTAAAACTTGTTCATCTTTTTCCACAAACCATAGAAGAGGTTTTTG
>JAHFLI010000101.1 GCA_023255615.1 Candidatus Woesearchaeota archaeon | reverse complement strand
ATGAAGAGAAATGACGTGCTTATTTCCAGTAACGGTGATGAAAATATCACCAATTTTTGCTGCTTCTCTCATTGGAAGAACAGAAAATCCATCAAGGCGTGCTTGAAGTGCACGAAAAGGGTCTACTTCTGTTACGGTTACTAATGCACCATGTCCTTTTGCGCGCAATGAAACTCCTTTGCCACAGCTTCCATATCCTGCAATGATAACATTTTTTCCTGCAAGAAGAATATTTGTTGCTCGTAAAATACCATCGAGTGTCGATTGTCCGGTTCCATAATAATTATCTAAAAGATGTTTTGTTTTATTGTCGTTAACCGCAATGATTGGATATTTTAATGCACCATCATTTACCATTGCTCGTAATCGAATTACTCCGGTGGTTGTTTCTTCACATCCTCCCATAATAGAAGGAATCAGGTGGGAGTGGTTTTTGTGAATTTCTGTTACAAGATCACAACCATCGTCAATAGTAATGGTTGGTTTTGCTGCAATAACATTGTTGAGGTATCGATAATAATCTTCTTTTGTTTCTCCTTTATATGCCCAGACTTTTACTCCTTCTTTTGCGAGCGCAGCAGCAACATCATCTTGCGTTGAAAGCGGAT
This sequence comes from Candidatus Woesearchaeota archaeon, assembly GCA_023255615.1. Taxonomy (GTDB): domain Archaea; phylum Nanobdellota; class Nanobdellia; order Woesearchaeales; family JACQSR01; genus JACQSR01. The sequence goes on along the minus strand of JAHFLI010000101.1, from coordinate 4,259 downwards.
TGCATCCGGTAATGGCGACATCTGCACCGCCTGCGATAAGTGTTCTTACTAAAACAGCCGTTTCTTTGGTCACGTGTAATGCCATTCCAATTCGCATTCCTCTTAGCGGCTTTTCTTCTGAAAATCTTTTTTTGATATTCATCAATGCACCCATATGCCGTTCTGCTAATTCTATGTTCATTTTTCCTTGTTCTGCTCCGTTGAGATCCTTTACTTCATACGATGGTCCTTTTTCCATTACAATCACCACAATGATGCAAGAATAGACAATATTTATAGATTTTGGTTAAAATATCGTTATTTATCCAATAAATTTAATTTTATTTGGACAAAAATAGAAATATTTATAAATAGTATAGACAATAAAGAGAGAAATGAGCCTGGATGAGAAAGATGGAAAGATCATCAAGGAGCTCAGAAAGAATGCACGGGCACCGATTCGAGATATCGCAAAGAAAACTGGCTTGCGACCAAGCACCGTGCATCAGCGTCTTGTCCAGCTCGTGAAGAATAAGATTATTCGTGGCTTCACGATTAAAGTAGAAAGCAAGGAAGCGGAAGAAAACTTTGTGGTGTTTATGTTGGTAAAGGGTGGACCTCAACATTACCTGGATCAGAAAATTCTTCATGATGATCATGTCAAAGAAGTGTTCGGAGTAACAGGAGAATACGATTTATTATTAAAATTACGATTTAAAGATGTTGATGAATTCAATCACTTTATTCTTACATTCAGAAAAGATCAGAAAGGAATCGAGCAAACATTGACGATGGTTGGTACTATTATGCTCAAGGAGGAACTCTAACTCACATTTTTTGACTGGGATATTGGAAACACCCCCAACTAGGCGAGAATAAAAATTTCTCCCAATATCCTGGTCATTTCTTTATGGAAACTGAATACTTACACCGCCAACCCCCCTTGCTGAACGAAAACTATCATACCCTTCAACTCTGCCAAAAAGAGCGATTTTATCCAAGCCTACTTTTCCAAGTCCATAATTACCTTGAATTTCTGTGTAATGTCGTGCTCGTCCACCAAAAGGAAATTCCATCGATTGAAGCAATTCAAGCGAGGCGTCTCCAAAAGATTTTCCTAAAAACGCATGGACATTAGCTGCATCTTTGTCGAATGTTACATCCACAAATCCATACCCTCCGATTAATGTTGGAAGTTTGGTTTCTCTTACCCCATACTTAATATCACTAACCCCGTCTTTATTTAATTTTACAACGGCCACCACATCGATTGGTCCGATTCCAACAATTCCTGTATTTCTTCCAAAGAATGTGTTTGCGTCAAGATTTGCAATATCGTTGAGCCCGTGATAACCTAATCGAAATGGCCCTGCTTCAGCACTCACGTTTGTTGTTAGTCTCGCTTTATATTCTCCTTTTGTTGAGACTCCATTCTCTAATGCATTGTATCCTACATTAATTGTTGGTTTAGATGTTTGTTCTGCATCTTCAGCCTGAGCAAAAGATGAAAGTCCACACGCTAGTGCAATTGCTGAGATCATTTTTCTTTTGAATTTTCTTTGTTCCATGTAGATCACCTGTTATTACTATGAAGTAATATAGATAGAACATACTATAAATATATTTATCTTCCTTTTAAGAACTATAAAAGAGACAAGTTTTTAAACAGAGTAATGTTAGAATAAATATGGACGAATCAATCCTCGAAGATATCGGACTTACTCATGCAGAAATTAAGGTGTATTTAGCACTTCTTGACTTGGGAAGTTCAACTGCCGGTCCTATTCTTGAGAAATCAAAACTCCATAATTCAGTCGTTCACAGAAATTTGGATCGACTCATCGAAAAAGGACTTATCACTTATGTGTTGGAGGGAAAGAGAAAATATTACCAGGCAGTAAACCCCCGATTACTTATTGATTTTTTAGAAGATAAAAAGAAGCGATTCGAAGATATTCTCCCGCAACTTCTTCAACGTCAGCAATTGTCAAAAAAGAAGCCACAAGCAACAATTTATCAAGGAGTGCGGGGAGTTAAAGAACTGCTCTATCTGGTTATCGATTCTGGATCTCACGAATATGTCGGATATGGTGGTCCACAGAAATCTGATGAAATTATGGGTACTTATTTTTGGAAAGGTTTTCATTTGAGGAGAAAAGAGAAGCATATCAATGCTCGTCTTATCTTTCACAACTCTCTTCGGTGGTGGGGAAAAGAACTGGAAAAATTCAAATACACAAAAGTTCGCTATACGAGAACCGATTTTGAAGAATTGACTGAAACCGTCGTTTGTGGAAATCGTGTTGGTATTATTATTTGGGTGGATAATCCTTACGGTTTTCTTATTGAAGAAGAATTGGCTGCAAACTCATATAGAAAATTCTTTGATATTTTATGGGAACAAGGTGTAAAATAAACTAATACTTCTCTGTTTTTATTCCGTTAATTCGGGAGAAATGGTTGTCTCTCGTAATAATTGGTTGATTCAATTCTCTTGCAATTCCTGCAACCATTGCATCAACAGCATCGATACGTTTTCCCATTCGTATCAGCATCCCATCAATTTCACCTCCGATTTCAGCCGATCGTTGATCAAGAGGTATAACCATTTGATCAACCAAAAGATTTTCTACTTTTTGTTTTTCTGCTGATGGAAATCGGCTTCTTTCAATACCGCTGAATAGTTCAAAAATAACAGGAGATGGAATGCTGAAGGTGATTCCTTTTGACCGTAATTCATTCAGTTTCTTCAATGCTTTTTCATCGTTGCCCATTACATCAATTAATAGGGAGGTATCTAGTATCATAACAATCTTTTGATTCGATTATCCATTTCTCTTCTCATTTCCATTCTTCTCTCGTGAATACGATTTCGTAGCTCTTGAGATTGTTTTTCTGTTAACACTCCTGCAAGGTCAAATATAGTGTGGCCCTTAAGCAATCGGTTTATAGCTTTACTAAAACTTTCATTTTCTTTTTTTCTCGCTTTCAAGAGATCATAGGCTTCAGTGGTTATTGTTAATGTTTTTGTTGCCATATTCGTTTAAGTACACGTACGTGTATTTAAACTTTTGTTTTATTTCTTATCAAACAACATTCGACCCAATCTCACCATTGTTGCTCCTTCTTCAATTGCGATCTGATAAGAATCAGACATTCCCATCGAAAGAATATCCATGTGGACATTTGGTAATTTCATTTGTTTTATCCGATCGAAGATCTTTCTTGTTTTTTGGAAAGCCGATCTCGGATTTTCTTTTGGCCCCATGGTCATTAATCCTTTGGTCTGGACGTGGGGCAATGATGAAATCTTTTTAATGAGATCAATGGCGTCATCGGCATTCACTCCCGATTTCTTTCTTTCTTCTCCACTGTTTATTTCAATGAGGATTTGGAAGTTTTTTTCTGCTTGTTTACTGATCTCATTCGCAAGTTCAAAAGAATCAATTGTCTGGATCACATCAAAAAGTTCAAGGGCTTCTTTCACTTTATTCTTCTGCAAATGTCCGATGAAGTGATATTCAAATCTTCCCTTGAGCAACGATTTCTTTCTTTTTGCTTCTTGGACATAATTCTCGCCGAGAAAAGAAATTCCCGAATCAATAGTCTTTTGTATTTCTTCGACCGAATGTCCTTTTGTTGCTGCAAGAATGTTGATGTTCTTTGGAACGTCCATTAGAAATCTCTCATTTCCTTGAATTCGTGAACACGTTTCTCTATCTCCTCTTTTGTCAGTTCTCTTAAACGATCTGTTCCGAATTCTTCTGCAGTAAATGAGGCAACTGCGCTTCCATAAATCATCGCTTTTCTGAGATTCTTCTCATGAGTATTATCGGTTGACGCAAGATAACCAATAAGCGCTCCACCGAAACTGTCTCCACATCCGGTTGGATCTTTCACAATCTCAAGAGGGTATCCCGGGGCAGAAAAATGTTTGTCTTTTGTAAATAATAATGCGCCATGTTCCCCTTTTTTGATGATCACTGCCTCAGGACCGAGACTCAAGCATTCTTTTGCAGCTCGTGAAAGGTTTACTGTTTCAAACAACATCCGCGCTTCGCCGTCATTTAATACTACCAACTGTACATTTCTCATTGCTTCAATGACGTCGCTTTTTTGATGCTCGATCCAGAAATTCATGGTGTCCATTGCAATAAAATGTGGTCGTTTTAGTTGTTTAATTACCCGTAACTGAAGTTTTGGATCAATGTTGCCAAGGAAGACGTACTCTGATTCTTTATATTCCTCTGGAACATTTGCCATGAACGTAATAAGATTAT
>JAHFLI010000100.1 GCA_023255615.1 Candidatus Woesearchaeota archaeon | reverse complement strand
TCAGATTGCATCATTAAACCATATGAAAGAACTGATGATGTTGAAGTGATGTGGTATGATTAAGATCGAGCGGCTAAATCTTGATCTACTTTTTTTTCAGCTTCTATCAACAAGGGGTTTCTATTTATTTCAGCACGGTAATCCCCAATCAGAGAAGGTAATTTAGCAATTTGTTGTTGAACATTGGTCAACAAATCTTTTTGACGCTTTGCATCGGCAATTTTAGAAAGTGAAGGAGAATCATATTCACTAACTATAATCATATCTAAATCTAGAGCGATCTTTTCGACTATCTCTCGACTATCTCGCAACCTTTTTTCCGCAATTTCTTCTGCCAGCATTGTTGTAAAAACCCCTGCAATTCTACCTTCAGCTCTAAGAGTATCACCTTGGCCATATAATAAAGAAAGTTGATGCTCGAAGCCATCAATTCTTGAAGATAAAACTTGCTGGACAGTTGTACGCAAGGTGGTTGATGGTTTAGATTTTATTTCTTGATATCTTCTTTTTTCAGTTTCATAGCGATTCCGTCGAATTTCAAGATCTCTTTTTGCTGACTTTCCTTGGGCAGATAGAGAATAAACCAGCTTTCCTATAACTCCTCGTTGAGAAACTTCATAGTCATAAGCTCGTTGAGACTCAAGATATCGAGATTGGTAACGACGCAATCTATTCTGTGATTCTGATTTAAGTCCTTTCTCAAACGCCTCTTGAGATTGCAGGGTATCAAGGTTCCTTTTTAATAACGCCAGTTGAGACTCTATTAAATGAACATCGTGTTCGACAACGGAATATGTAGAATATCTTCCGAAAAAATTCCCTTTTTCTCGAGAAAGAGTTCTTCCGGAATGATCTCGGATCTGACACAGTAGTGACGTATCTTTATATCGGGACATTGTTCCAATCCCATTGACAAGAGCACTGTTTTCGAGACTTCTTTGTAATTGAGCTGCCACAGTTCCTCTCGGTCCATAAATTTCTGACCCGGGAAGTGTAACTTCAGGTCTTCGCAAAAAATAAGATAATATTCCCATAGTCTTTTAGTCCTTACTATGGAGTAGTTAATTACTTTAAAAACCTTTCTATTTCTACGCCCCTTCAATCAGGGCAAGAATTTTTTCTTTGCCTTTCCAATACAAGGCTTCACGAAGAACTTCACCGATACGATCGACGGGAATAAGAGTAATTTTCTCTAAACGATCTGCAGGAATAACGATGTCTTTAAGATTTGCTCTCGGCACGATAACTTTCTTTAATCCTGCTTCAATTGCCGCTTCAACTTTAGACGAGACACCGCCAATAGGTAGTACTTCTCCTCTCACCGATAAACTTCCCGTCATGCACGTATCTTGATTCACAGGAACATTTTTGAATGCTGAAATAACAGCCGTCGCAACTGCAATAGACGCTGAATCTCCTTCTACCCCTTCATACGTTTGAATAAACTGAACATAGATATCAAGAGTTTCTTTAATATCTTGACCGAAATATCCTTTAATAATTGCTGAAACATTTTTAATTGCTTCTTTGGCAATCTCTCCTAATTTTCCCGTCGCTATAATCTCAGATTCTTTTCCACCTGGAGTGACTTGAGCTTCGATTGGAAGAATAATCCCTGACTGTGCATCTTCTCCACCCATAACGGCAAGTCCATTAACACGACCAACAAGGCGTCCAGTCGTTCGAATAACTTCGTATTCTTTTTTTCGTTCAATATATTTATCAGCAATTTGTTGTTCGAGAGTACGCGCTAAGCGTTTTGCTTTCATAATATGGCTACTTTCAACGAGTTTTGATCCTTCTTCTCGGGCTACGTCTCCTGCAGCGCGAATTAATCCGCCTAACTCTCTCAAACGCAGAGTCAAATGACCTTTTCTATTCGCCCTTCTCTTCGCCTCCTCAATAATAACATCCACCCCATCAGAGGAGAAATGAGGAATTTTCTTGTCTTTAACAACTTCCTGTGCAACAAATTGTGCAATCTTTCGTCTATTCTCTTCAGTATCAAGCATAGTGTCCTGCATGAAGACTTCGTATCCATATCCCCTAATTCTAGAACGCAAGGCTGGATGCATGTTCTTTATGGTCTCAATATTTCCAGCAGCAACGAGAACAAAATCGCACGGTACCGGTTCTGTTCTCACCATCGCACCTGCACTTCTCTCACTCTGACCAGTAATAGCAAATTTCCTTTCCTGAATGGCAGAAAGTAATTCCTGCTGTGTCGCGGGATGGAGAATTGCAATTTCATCGAGAAAAAGAACTCCTAAATTCGTTTTATGGATCATTCCTGCAACAACTCGTTCATGTGCCGGAGTTCCTAAACCCCCACTTTGAAAGGGATCGTGAAGGACATCTCCAAGCAGCGCACCCGCATGTGCCCCCGTTGCATCAAAAAACGGCGCCTGTTGACGATTAAAATTATCAACAATGACACGAGGAACTTTCGCTTTTCCGTCCATGCGTTTTCCGAAACTGATAAAAAATAAAAACGCCCCGACAAAAACCATTCCACCGAGAAAAAGCGCAGTGAACATAATATTTGCGGCAATAACATTCCCTTCTAATTTAATATAATAGCTTCGTAGGACCCACGGAATGGCGATGGAAGCGAGCGCAAGAACAAGAACAATTAAATTTTGATTCTTGAACATTTCATTGGAATTCAAACGCGCTTTAGCAACAATATCTCTTCCTTCTCCTGCAGGTACGGTCCGAATAAGAGGTTGATTTTCATCGTTAGGATTGGGGAATGCAAGAGTATCAACAAGGGTTTCTTTGGGTAATAACTCTGCGAGAGCCATTCCCAACATACTTTTTCCCGTTCCCGGCTCTCCGATGAGTAGAACATGTCGTCGTTGAATAGATGCTTTTTTGATTATTTCAACCGCTTCTTCTTGACCAATAACCTGATCAATAATGCTTTTCGATACTTTCACGTCTGCAGTTGATTTAAACTTGGGAAGCATAAGTCGAAAATCCGCGGTTTATTTAAATATCTTTTCATGTTCTTTTTTCGGATTTTTCGGGAAAACGCTTATTAAAAAGAACGTCTTTCTCTCTTCACATGCACGAGAAGACGGTGTTGAAGATTTCGTATATCGGAGCAGGTTTAGGCATACTCATTCTTTTTTATTTTTCGCAAACTGCGGAGATCGGTGAAATTCAATTAGATGCTATTAATGAAAATATCGGAAATGTAGTAAGAATACAAGGAGATGTAGTGGGGGTTGTCCAAAAGAATGACTCCACCCAAATTATTGTTTCTCAACGTCTCGAAAAAAGAATAGACTTTTCTGAGATTGATCGCGCTCCGAAAAAAGGAGATCATGTCGAAATTACTGCAATAATAGAAGACATCAATGGTGCTGTACGATTGGAAGGGAAAAAAGTGAAAATCGTCGGCAATGTTTCTTGAAATCGTCATAGCAATCGGATTGGGAATAGGTCTAGGAATCATCACCGGCCTTGCACCAGGAATCCATATTAATGCAGTCAGTGTTATTCTCGTGTCTCTTTCAGGGACTCTTCTTCATTTCCCTGCTCTCTACATCGGCGTAGTTATTGTGAGCATGGGTATCACCCATACATTTCTTGATACGATCCCATCTATTTTTTTAGGAGCGCCTGATCCAGAAAAAGCACTTGCTGTTCTTCCAGGACATCGTCTTCTTTTAGCAGGAAAAGGATTTGAAGCAGTGAAATTAACCATCATTGGATCATTATTTTCACTGATTGGTTGCATGTTCCTTGTTCCCATTTTTTTGCTGCTCAGTCCTCTTCTCTACACCTGGATTCAACCGTTTATTGGAATTTTTTTAATTTTTATTTCATTCTTTATGATCATAAAAGAACCATCGAGAGAACAAAAGATTCATGGTGTTGTGATTTTTTTCTTGTCTGGAATTCTCGGTTATCTCGTGCTGAATTTTCCTTCTCTCCATGAACCATTATTTCCTCTTCTTTCTGGATTATTTGGCGTGAGTCTTCTTCTTGTTTCTCTTTCCGAAATAAATGTTATTCCAACACAAAAGATTACAAACAAAATCTGGATTGGAAAAAAAGGATTAATAAAATCAATTAGTGCGTCAGTGATCTCAGGAGCACTCGCTGGATTTTTACCTGGACTAGGATCATCTCAAGCAGCAATTCTTGCACTTTCTCTAGTGAGAGAAGCGGGCATCTATACTTTTCTCATAATTGTCGGCGGGATTAACACCGTTAATTTTGTATTTTCTCTTGTCACATTTTACGCAATTAACAAAGCAAGAAATGGTGCCATCGTTGCAATGACAAAAATAATACCCCAGATACCATTCCCTCAACTTCTTTTGTTGTTGACTGTTGCGCTCATCGCAGGATGTATTGCTACAATTGTCACGTTGCAATTAACACGAGTATTCATGGAAATGATCACAAGAATAAACTACAAAGCGTGCAGTATAGTCATCATTCTCTTTATTGTCGGAATGATTTGGTACTCCTCGAGTATTATGGGTATAATTGTCCTTGGTATAAGCACGTTGTTGGGAGTCGCCGGACAATTAGCTGGAATAAAAAAAAGTTTGATGATGGGCTGTCTGTTGGTGCCCGTCATCATTTATTTCATCTAACACGTTGCGCAGCTGATCTTAATGTCATTAATCACAAAATTAAGTTCAGGTCCGACGCCCGAAAGATCGAGCGTATTGGCTGCTCTATCCCAGATATAATGGATATTGTCAAAAGTTATCGACTGGGGTGGATTGGTTCCAACCTGGAATGTTCCCAAGGACCACCAGACATTATCAACATCAAGGAGCCCGCAGTCGTTCTCATTCACATTAACCACCTTACCTTTGAAACGCAATTGAAGAGGTTCTCCATCAGAGAGAGTTCCTTTGACATCCATTGATAAGATCCCATAAT
>JAHFLI010000099.1 GCA_023255615.1 Candidatus Woesearchaeota archaeon | reverse complement strand
TGCATATCAATATTAGACATAAAACTTCTAAGCATCTCGAGTCGGTATGTTGTTCCTTCTGTTGCTCCACAATATTTTAAAACTCCACTCTTCCTGAGAAGAAACATATTTCTCGCAACACTTGATGGTCCCGCATGTTCAAATACAAAGTCAGGAAAATTCCCTTCAGTTGCTGCTTCATAGTGAGCTTTCCAAGCCTTGAGCGCCTGGGTATCTAAACTACCATCATCTTTAAAGGGATTAAAACCCGTTCGATCAACAGTATAATCTGCCCCTAATGCACGAGCTATTCTCGCTTTTTCTTCGCTTGAGACTACACCGACAACAATTGCGCCAGCATCTTTTGCTAATTGTATTGCACTAACTCCCAATCCACCAGTAGATCCTGACACTAGAACTACATCTCCAGATCGCATTGCTCTTTTATCGCCAGATCCATCAAAAAGCATACGTTCGGAAGTAACTCCAGTGAGGATTAATGTTGCAGCTTCTTCGTAACTGAGATGACCTGGTTTTGAGAGTAGTTGATTGATTCTTACTTTTGTTACATGACCAAATGTTCCAAAATTGGTTTCATATCCATGAATAAATTGATTGATATCATTCATTGATGTTCCAACATGTCCTTCGGGTGTTTGTAAAAGATAAACCCCGCAATGAACAGCAACTTGATCTCCAATCTGGAATTTTGTTGCGTTTCTTCTCCCCATTCGAAGAATAATTCCCGCTCCATCGCTTCCAAGTTGTTGCCACGATTGAATATGATGCTCAAACATATTATTACCACTAAATTTCTTTTCGAGATCTCCAACCGTACTCACGGGAAGATGTTGAAAACTCCACCCCGTATTTCCATTAAATCCTGCACCCATAACATAAACAAGGGCTTCCTCATCTCCGAGTTCCTCAAGTAAAAATGAAGTACTTAGCTCATCAAGATGAAGGGTATCATGAACATCTAGAGCAGCACGATCATATCCTGCCGTAGTTTTCGCTCTTTTTCCTATATCTTTATCTGAAACATGAACAGTAACACCACGATAAGTTTGAGGCAAAGAACCTGAAAATAGTAGAATTTTTCTTTGGATTTCTGCACGTTGCTCTCCTTTCGCACTATCCAATGCAACAACAAGGTCAGTCAATTCACTCCACTCAGGCATAATAATCCCCCCATCAATATTTTCAAACAGAAATTGCCTAGAATCTTATAAATCTTCGTTGTCCTTGATATGAGACAAAAAGAATGCAATTAAACCATAGGTTTATATACAAGTATATCTTCGTATATCTAGGTGATTTAGATTAGTATTGTGTACAGTAAACACGCGCTTGAAAAGATGGACGCATTAGGATTTGATCGTGAAGAAATTGAAAAAACCATCAAAGAAGGAATGAAATGGAAAGAATCTCAATCGGAAAAATGGCATGCGAACAGAGGAGGAATAGAATGTGTCTTTGTGAAAGACGAAGATATTTTTTATGTTATAACCGTGTATCCTAACGGAGGATCAAAATGAAATGCATCATGTGTGGTGGGAAAGAAGAAGAGAAAATGGTGGAGCACAAAGAATTTGGAATTTCACTAGGGAAATTCAAAGGAATGGTCTGCACATCGTGCGGAGAGGTATTCTTCGACGCGCAAACAGCGGATAAAATTCAAGCGAGATCAAAAGAACTTGGATTATTCGGGCTTTCTTCAAAGAAAACGAAAGTCGCTCAAGTGGGAAATAGTCTCGCCATTAGAATTCCAAAAGAAATTGCAAAGTTCATCAATTTAAAGAAGGAAGAAGAAGTCAGAATCATCCCAAAAGGAAAACGGGAATTTATGGTTGAAATCGGATGATGTTCGTTCTTCTTATCGAATAAGATGTAATCTTTCTCGGTGCTTTTTTAGTTTAAGCGAACATCCAATTGAGTAGAAGAGCTACAATAATAGATTGGCTCGGTAAAAATCGAAAGGTATTTAAGTACAAAAGTAAAATAATTTTACTTGGTGATACCATGGAAAAAGGAGTTCAGATAACTACCACTTCCCCTAAAGGGCAGGTTGTCATACCACAAGAAATCAGGGAACATATGAAAATAGAATCGGGGACTAAATTTGCAGTGTATGGCAGAGGAGATACTATAATATTCAAGAAAGTTGAACTGCCAACGGTAAAAGATTTTGAGAGATTGGCGCAATTTGGCAGAACATTTGCCGCAAGAAAAGGTATAAAAGAAAAAGATGTCCTAAAAGATGATTAGGGTATTGCCAGATACAAACATAATCATTTCATCTGTGTTCTGGAGAGGAAATCCATATGAAGTGGTTAGAAAAGGCATTTTGGGAGAGTATAAACTCGTATTATCTGCTGAAATTCTGGATGAAGTTGCGGACAAGTTGAGAAATAAATTTACGTTTCCAGAAGAAAGCATCCAACAATTGATTGATATTCTTATGACCTATTGCGATATTGTTGACGTAAAGAGCACATTTGATGTTGTCAGAGACAAAAAGGACAATAAGATTATTGAATGTGCTTTTGACGGGAGAGCTAATTATCTCGTTACTGGCGATCCAGATTTGCTGGTATTGAAAGAGTTTAGAGGAGTTAAGATAGTCAAAGCAAAAGAGTTTTTGGTTGAAATCGGATGATGTTCGTCCATTGTTTTTGCAAAATTTTCATTTTATCTTAAGAAATAAACCTTCGTTGTCCCCAATATGAGACAAAAAATAAAAAGAAGTTTTATAAATAATTTCCAGTTCCCTGTTCCGATGCCTCAAATTACGCCTAAAAATCCAAGAACAGGCCTAACAGCCGCTGAACAATTCTATGCTTATGTAGTGGTTCCTCATTTTAATGAGAGAACTGCAGGTCAATTTGAGCAACCATTTGAGCATAGAGAAGAGGGCGTTGAAGGAATAGATTATTTGGCAGAACTAAATATGATTGACGGAGCACCACCTGTTGATGAACCAGATACGGAAGATGGAAGAGACCTTGACAACCCTTTCGATGATTTTGAAATACCATTTGTATCTCGAGGTGGAAAAGAAAAAGTTTCTACTAATGACCGTTATGGAAAACGTCCAAGATATAGAAGAACCACAACACCATCGCCCAACCGATCAGGAAATGGATTAGAGTATGATCGCGCTTGTGCCGCTGGAGATTTGACGACGCTTGGATCAATAACGACTCATCCTGAGTTTAAGGGGTCTCCAGTCGATGTCTCACAACTGGTTGGACAACTTATGACACTTTCTCCGTCTAAGCGTAAGATATAGGCGCTAAAACTCTCATCTTCTAGAGATACTAAAAATAAAATTGTATGCAAAAAATATCCCACAAAGTTTAAATATCTCGAACCATTACCTATCTGTAATGACAGATTCATCTTGGCGTCTACAACAATTCTTCTTTTATTATTAGTCGGACCCTTATTCTAAGGGTTATTCATTGTTGGCAGCTAGAAGGTGCTGTATACGCAAGAAATAAAAAGAATCGTCCTGAGGTAAAGACAACATGGATGTCAAGCAACTCGAGAAAAAGGCAAAGCAACATAGAAGGGAAATCATTCAAATGATCTATGATGCACAAAGCGGACATCCAGGCGGAAGTTTATCGGCAATTGATCTTCTCACCGCGTTATACGGCACAATATTAAAATTCAACCCAAAAAAAACAGATTGGCCAGATCGAGATCGTTTCGTCTACAGTAAAGGTCATGCATGTCCCGCATTATACACGGTCTTGGCAGATCATGGATATTTTTCGAAAGAAGAATTTAAGAAATTCAGAAAGTTAGGAGCAATGCTTCAAGGTCATGCAGACAGAAAATGGACGCCAGGAGTTGAATTTTCCGCGGGATCATTAGGCCAGGGATTAAGTTTTGCCATCGGCATTGCCTTAGCAGGGCGCTTAGACAAAAAGAATTACAAAACATGGTGTATGATTGGTGATGGCGAAACAGAGGAAGGAGCAGTCTGGGAAGCGGCCATGGCGGCATCACAGTTCAAACTCAGCAATCTTATTGCGATCCTCGATTATAATCAAGTTCAACAAACGGGAAAAGTAAAAGATATTATGAGTCTTGAACCCATTGAAGACAAATGGAAAGCATTTGGATGGAGAACGTTTGATATTGATGGCCATAACATGAAACACATTGTAGACACCTTGCAAAAAGCAAGCAGAGATGATGGAAGACCAACAATCATTATTGCACATACTAAAAAAGGAAAAGGCGTTTCATTTATGGAATTAAACGAAAAATTCCATGGCAAAGCACCCAATGAAGAAGAATACAAAAAAGCCATGGAGGAATTGAATGATGGCTGAGATTGCAACACGAGATGGATATGGAACAGGATTATTGAAGGTAGGAAAAAATAATCAAAACATTGTGGCATTAGATGCGGATTTAGCTGATTCCACTAAAAGTTTTGATTTCGGAAAAGCAGTTCCCGAACGATTCTTCAATGTCGGCATTGCAGAACAAAACATGATTGCGATTGCTGCCGGTTTAGCCGCATCAGGAAAAATAGTGTTTGCATCAAGTTTTGCCATCTTTTCGGAACGAGCATTTGAACATTTCAGAAACACATGCGCACGACCAAACTTAAATGTCAAGTTGTGCGGCAGTCATGCAGGCTTCAAAACAGGGGAAGATGGCAGCAGTGCGCAATGCATCGAAGATTTTGCAGTCTACCGATCACTGCCAAATGTCGCAGTCATTAGTCCAGCAGATGCCATTGAAACAGAAAAAGCGGTTGAATTCTTAGCATCATACAAAGGACCAAGTTATATGAGAACCACACGAGCAAAAGTTCCCGTTATTTTTGATCAAAACTACACTTTTGAATTGGGAAAAGGAGTCGTGCTCAAAAAAGGAAAAGACGCAGCTATTTTTGCAACCGGACCAATGGTCAATGAGAGTT
>JAHFLI010000098.1 GCA_023255615.1 Candidatus Woesearchaeota archaeon | reverse complement strand
ACAAGATCTTTATAATCATCATATAATGGAAGTTCCCACATCATTTCATCCGTTTTCTTTGACGCATCAAGCATTTTTTGAACCAACTGTTTATCAGAACCCATCAACGAAACAATTTCATACCCCAACGCAATAATACTTGCTCCAGTTAATGTCGCGATATCAATCATCGCTCCTGCTTTAAAATTTTTTTCTGCATAACCTAATGCATCCATTAAAATTAATCGACCTTCAGCATCCGTATTCCAGACTTCAACTGTTTTTCCATTATACGCAGTAAGAATATCTCCTGGTCGATATGATCGAGGACCAATCATGTTTTCGCACGTCGGAATAATACCAATAATGCGCTTCTGAATTCCTAATTCACTTGCTGCTTTAATGGTGCCTATAACGGTTGCAGCTCCAGCCATATCACATTTCATATCTTCCATTCCTGCTGCTGGTTTGATATCTAATCCACCACTGTCAAATGTAATTCCTTTTCCAACAAGAACAATAGGATCTCCTTTGGTGCCATACTCAATGACAATAAATTTTGGTTCTTCAGCACTTCCTTTGCTGACTGAAAGCAAACCACCCATCTTCATTTTTTCAATATCTGCTTTTCCAAAGACTTTGACTTTTGCCTTTAATTTCTGTGCTTCTTGAGCAAGATAAGACGGGGTCACTTTATTGGGAGGTTCATTAACTAAATCGCGAACATAACAAACCGCATTTGCCAAAGTCGTTCCTCGATCAACACCCTTAGAGATTTCTTTTCCGCCCAGCAAAGTAACCGAATCAACTAATTTAATTTTCTCTCGATCAACAGTAACATACTTTTTGAAATCATATAATCCGAGAATAATGCCCTCAACAACTGCTTGAACATCTCCTTTTTTATGAAGAAGGGTGGAATAATTTTTTACTCCTTGCTCACGGAGATATTTTGCAGTAGTTGCCGATACTCTTCTGAGCTGTTCTCGGGTAAAATCTTTTTCTTTTCCTAATCCGACAAGAAGAATTTTTTTTGCAGAAACTTTCCGTTGCGTATGAATCAGCTTTGATTGTCCTTTTTCTCCCTTGAATTCTTTGGAACTCAATAAAAAGGAAAGCTCATCATTCAAATCTTTGTCCATTGATGTAAGATCTGCAGGTAATTCTTCGCCTTCAAACATGCCAACCAGGAGTGCCTCTGTCTGATGTTTAGACACGTCTTCATTTTTTACCGTGATGTTCATGCATCAAATGCAATGAAGAGAATTTTTATAAAGGTTGTGATTGTGAAACAAAACAACCACAAAAAGAATAATCAATATACACTAATTTAGATTACCCCCTGATTATGATATTATTTTCATCAGATCAGATTGTGCCTGAGCGACGCTTATCAAAACCGCAGCCATTTAGGGAGCTTATTGGAGAATTGAGTGGGGAAGTTAATGAAGCGTATGTTCTTTATGTAGCATATGGACCTCAAAATGAGGAATTAGACTATACATCCTTGGAGAGTTCAGGCATGGGTGCGCTCGTTCGAATGCTTGCTCATGATATGAGGAGATCCCCTGGTGGAAAGGAGTGTAGAGATAGTATTGAAATAGGCGGAATTTATCACTGCTAATCTTATTATTTTCTATTAAACATCTTATACACTAAAAATCCCACCCCCAGAGCAATAACTTCATACCATAATAACTCTTTCTCAAAAAAGAACAACATAATTCCACAGGTAACAATTCCTAAGAATGCAGTCACTGAGAATTTTCCTATGTTTAATGGTGCTTTGTATCCGCGTTTTGTGTCGGGAACTTTATAGCGCAGCACTAACAATGAGAGATTGACAAAAATATATGCAACAAATATCCCCACATCCGTGAGTAAAGCAACTGTTTTGATTCCCCCGATAAATAATCCACCTATGGCAAGAATGCCGACTATGACAATAGAATACGTTGGCGTTCCACGAGATCCTACATATCGGCAAATTCCCGGTAATGAATTATTGCATGCAAGACCATATAATAATCGTGATGAAATAATAAGAAGCACTAAGACGGTATTTGATGTAGCGAATAACGCAATGATAGAAAGCAAAAATCCTGCGCGAGGAAATACGTGAGCAATAGTGTCAGACATTGGAGCAGAAGACGATGCAAGCGCGTCCGCACCCAGAATTCCGATCGCAGAAAGAGAAACAAGAACGTAGAGGAACGCAGACACAATGAGAGAAATCAACAATGCCTTGGGAATTATTTTTCGCGCGTTTTTCGTTTCTTCAGAAATATTTGCAAGATGTTCAAATCCGATGAACGCAAAGAAAATTAAACCGGTAGCACTTAATAATCCCGGCAAACCATTGTGCATTTCAAAAAAATTAATGGAACCAAGCGCATGACTGGGGATGTAATATATTCCCGCAGCGACAACTAACAATAATCCCCCTACTTCAATAATGGTGCTGATATTGTTATATCGTGCTGATTCCTTTATGCCAATATAATTCAATACTGACAATACACCAATTAATATTGCTGCAATAATCAATTGATTCCCACCAAACAATTTGAGAAAATATCCTGAAAATCCTAATGCCACCGTTGTTGCTGAGATGATGGATGTAACAAACATCAACCATTCAACCACAAATGACAACGATTGTTTATTAAATGCATTTTTTGTGTATGCATATTCTGCTGCTTCTTCTGGATACATAGAGGTTAATTCTGCATAACTAAATGCAGTGAATGACGCAATAATCGCACCAAGAATGAATGAAATCCACAAGACGTTGCCCGCCACTCCAGCACCCGCACCAATAAGCGCATAAATTCCCGCTCCAAGAATAATCCCCACACCATAGAGTGTTGCTTCAAACAAACCAATCTCTTTTTTGAGGTGGTGCGTTTTTTTCTTTTTTTCCATGGCATTTTATTCAATGAGTCCTTTATTAATCTTCAGATTTCCATGAAACCCAAACCTTTATAAAGAAGTTCGCCTGTACGAACTTTTATGACGACTCCGACGAAAGAAGATTATCTTCGTGCGATTGACCATCTCCGAGAACAAAATCAGAGAAATGTCAAGGCAATTGAAGTTGCGCAGTACATGAAGTTAGCCAAATCAACGGTGTCTGAGCGTTTGGTCGAGCTTGCTGAAGAGAAGCTGATTAAACACGAAAGGTACTCTTCATTAGAGTTAACCAAAAAAGGAGATAAACTCGCGCGCAGATTAACCTATAAACATCGCGTTATTGAAGTGTTTTTGAAAGATATTCTGCACGTTGAAAATAACAAGGAAATTCACAATGAAGCACATAAGCTTGAGCATGCGTTCTCGGATAAAACCATCGAAAAACTCAGCGATTTTCTAGATAATCCACGGTATTGTCCACACGGTCAACCCTTGCCAAAAATTTCTTGAACCAATGAAAATTACTCTTAAATTAGCACTATTATTAGGAGCAGTGTTTTTAGTATTTTCAATCCTCGTGTACAAATTTTTCCTGATTTCTCAAGGAGAAACAAATATTCTTCACCTTCAACATCACGCTCAGAACAAACAAGGAATAATCGGAGAAGTGAGCACGGGTTTTGATCCAATGGCTTTTTTATCAATCTGGAATTTTAACAATCTACCTCCAGAAGAACGAGCAAAATTCTATAATGAAACTCGTTATACCAATGGAACGACACTTCGTGAATATTGGTTCTATGCAGAAGACAAAAATATTGAAATTGCACCTGGAGTTTTTTTCCCTGCATGGACGTACAATGGCCAAGTTCCTGCTCCAACAATTCGAGCGACGGAAGGAGATCGCATTCGTATTCATTTTTCCAATAGGGGATCAAAACCTCATTCTATGCACTTCCATGGATTCCATGAGGGAGCAATGGATGGAGCCATGAAGCATGATTTTGTCTATCCTGGAGAAAATTTTACCTATGAGTTTGATGCTGATCCGTTTGGAGTCCATTTATTCCACTGCCATTCTCTTCCCATTTCAGAACACATTAGTAAGGGACTGTACGGAGCCTATATTGTTGATCCAAAAAACGATACGCGACCAAAGCCGGACCGTGAACTTATCATGGTCATGAATGGATTTGATACTAATTTTGACGAGGAAAATGACATATACGCCGTTAACACCATCCCGTTTTATTATGAAAAACATCCAATTAAAGTCAAAAAAGGAGAATTAGTAAGGATATACTTAATCAATATTCTCGAACACGATCAAATCAATTCTTTCCATTTGCACGCTAATTTTTTCAATGAATACAAAACAGGAACATCCCTTGAACCAGATACCTATACTGATATCACCGTCATGGGTCAAGGAGAGAGATCCATTTTAGATGTTCGATTCAAATATCCAGGTACCTATATGTTCCATTCACATAAATCAGAATTTGCAGAGAAAGGATGGTCGGGATTATTTGAGGTAGAATAATGGAAAAAATGAAAATGTGGACCTCGGCATTGATACCACTTATTTTACTTGCTATTCTTTTGTTTTCTTTTGTGAAATTTGGACCTCTCGGAGTGTTCAAAGGCGATGTTCCCCCTATTGAAAATATTTTTATTCAACGGACCATCTTTTCTCCTGAACACATCCGTTTAGAAATTATTAATGATGGTCCAGAACCTGTTACTGTTGCACAAGTTCTAGTAAACAATGTCTATTGGCAATTTGAAATGAGTCCAGGTCAAACCCTCGCGCCGTTAAAAAAAGCAACGATAGAGCTGGATTATCCTTGGGTTGAAGGAGAAGCTGAACATATTTCTTTAATGTCGAGGAATGGGGTCCTCTTTAATACGGAAGTGGAAGCTGCCGTTCTTACTCCCATCTTTAATGTGAAATACTTTAAGACATTTATCCTTCTGGGATTATATGCAGGAGTTATTCCCGTATTCTTAGGATTACTCTGGCTACCATTCT
>JAHFLI010000097.1 GCA_023255615.1 Candidatus Woesearchaeota archaeon | reverse complement strand
ACAAAAATAATCCAGGAAAGGATGTGTGCAAGCGGTGAAGGTGATTCTTCAATTGCCATCTTTTTAATTGTACTATCAGAGGAAATAATACAAGATATTTAAAGGTTTTTTGTTTTTGTAAAGAAGCCGGAGGGGAGAATTGAACTCCCGACCTACGGTTTACGAAACCGTCGCTCTAACCGACTGAGCTACTGCGGCATGCTTATTCTATAGAGAGAATGTTTAAAAATCTGCTGACGATATTTGCATGAATTTATGGACGAGTTTTTAAGGTGAGTAAACCTTAAAAACTCGAGAAATAATAAATCTCTATGCCCGTATGGTGTAGCGGTTAGCATTCAACCCTGTCACGGTTGCGACCCGAGTTCGATTCTCGGTGCGGGCGTATAAAGGTCTTGCGAAAGCCTTGACACAACCCTATCGACTCGTTTTGGTGAAGAATTGTTAAGGTAGAGAATAAAAACTCTTTGATTCTTTTATGAGACCTTCTTTTTTGAGTTCATCGAGTAGTTCAGTAAGTAATAAAGAAGGAATTTTCATTGTTTTATTGAGTTCTTGTTTGTTTAATTGTTTTGATTTGATGAGTTTTTTAATAATCGCACTGCGTTTTTGTCGTCGGGAACCTTGGAATTTTGATTGTTTGATATACTGTTTACTTTTTTGAGAGATATTACCATGGATTTTTTTGAGATGCGTGCCGTAGTCCATAATGGCCCAATACCATTCGCGCGGATTTTTTTTGTCAAGTGATGCTTCGACAAAGGGAAAGAGTTCCTTATCTGTGACAGATTTTTTATTCGGAAAAAAATGATGAATAAAAACAGTCCTTACATTTGTTTCTATATACGGCATTGGTTTTTTGTAGGCGTACGTAAGAAGTGCTGCTGCTGTTGCTTCACCAATGCCCGGCAGTTCAATTAGCGCTTCTTTATTTGTCGGTACTATATTATTATATTTGTGCGCAATCTTTTCTGCAGTGAGTTTAAGATATTTTGCCCGCCGATTATAGCCAAGTCCGCTCCAAACTATGAGGACTTCTCCGAGCGACGCCTCTGCAAGTTCTTTTATTGTTGGAAATTGGGTGATAAATTCTTTGTATTTATCTGTGACGCGATCAACCTGCGTTTGCTGGAGCATTATTTCTGAAACGAGAATGCTGTAAGGATCTGTAGTCTGTCGCCAGAGCATGTCATGTCTTCCATGTCTTTTATAAAAATCCCATACTGTCTTTTTAAATTCCTCAATTTTTTTGGGATTCATAAAGAGAAGAATAAAGAAGAACTTAAAAATTCTTTTGCTTTCTATATCTTATGATAATTTCAACAGAGGAACTTAAAAAACTCATTGACGAGAAAAAGAATTTTGTGCTTATCGATGTACGGCGCGATGATGAATTACACTACGGCATGATACCGACTGCACGACATATTCCGCTGCATGAGATAGAAGAAGCATTTGACTTGTCTGAAAAAGGGTTTAGAGAAAAATATGGATTCACTAAGCCGACAAAAAAGAAACTCATTGTGGCCTACTGTCGGAGCGGCGGACGCAGTAACACTGCGATGGAACTATTGGCACGCAGGGGATTTATGGTTAAAAACTATAAAGGCAGCGTCGGGGAATGGTCGAAAATTGACCCTCATGTGAAAGCGTACGGGTGGTTTGGTTGAATCAGCATTTTATATATTTTTCTACCAAAGGTTTATAAACTCAAATTTGTAGTATGAATTATACATACAATAAACATTGAAAGATTAGAGTATTGTTAAAGAAATACCGCAAACATTGTTTGCCCGCTATTTCTTGGCTATCTGATTATTACACACAATGGAACAATTTGAAACATTACTTGGAAAAGAAAATCCTATCCTTGCTTCAATACGAAGCCGTGGATTTCGGGAACCGTCTGAGATTCAATGGAAAGCAATTCCAGAGGTCTTAGCAGGCAGAGACGTTGTAGCAGGAGCTTCAACTGGCTCAGGTAAAACCCTTGCCTTCGCTGTCGGTCTCATTAAAGACGCCAAAAAAGATTATGGGGTGCAAGGCCTTGTTTTGACACCAACTCGAGAGCTTGCTGAACAAATTGTTAAAGAATTGACTCATTTTTCAGGTGAGAAGAACCTCGATGTTATTGCCGTTTACGGTGGCGTGTCAATTAATAATCAAATAAAAGAACTAGAGTCAGCAGAAATTGTAGTTGCAACGCCGGGACGGATTCTTGACCACATATCACGCCGATCAATTGACTTGAGTCGTGTGAATACGCTTGTACTTGACGAAGCAGACCGCATGCTTGACATGGGATTTATCGAAGACGTTGAGAAAATTATCTCGCATTGTCCGCGCAAACGACAGACTCTGCTTTTTTCTGCCACAATTTCACCAGAGATATTTCACATTGCAGAAAAATATTTGCACATTCCGGTAGAAGTATCCGCAGAACCTCATGTTGATCCGACAAAACTCAGTCAAATTTATTACGATGTTGATGATTCATTAAAATTTTCTTTACTCTCTCATCTTCTTAAACACGAACAGGGGAAAAAATTTATAGTGTTTTGTAACACACGCAATAATGTTGATTTTGTCAGTCATAATCTTGAAATGAATGGTATTCACGTCCTGGCGATTCACGGCGGTTTTTCCCAAGATAAACGGAATAAAATTATTGAACGCTTCCATGGTCAGTCGTCTGGCACGCTTATTGCAACGGACGTCGCTGCACGCGGACTTGATATTAAAGATATTAGTCATGTCTATAATTATGACTCACCGCCCAATAAAAAAGAATATATTCATAGAATCGGGAGAACGGCGCGTGCAGGTATGGAGGGAAAAGTAATCAATATTGTTGCAAGCCGCGATCATGAAAATTTTCAACAAATTATGGATGGTGAACTGCCGATAAACCACGCCGAAACACCGTATGTTGAAAAAGTACGAATACGCGTTGTAGGGAGAGGATTTAGTCGGGGCGGATTTAGTCGTTCTGGAAGATTTTCTAAAGGCGGTCATCGCTATCGTGTTCACGAACGATCAGGTCGGCCAGATCGTCATCATACTCGGTCAACGCATCGATCATCTCACCGCGAACGATCGCATGATCGCAGTTCATATGGAATTGGGTCGAAGAAATTAAGAAATTTTTAATTATTTTAATCAACAATTTTTTTAAACCCTTTAATAAGATGCAGTCTTTTTCGAATATTTTTATAAATATCTTCGAATTCTTCAGTTTTTAGTTCAACAATGCCAGAACTATCTTGCCCCCGAAAACAGAGTGCAATTGTTTCATCAGAGGGATAGAGAAATTCTTCTTTTATTATTACTTCCTTAATTTCTCCCTCTGTTTCAAGACGCGCCATGCCATCGCGATTTATTTTTTTTATTTTCACTTTCATGGTAATCAGAAGCGATTAAATTATTTAAAGGTATTTTGCTACTTTTTTTGACAAAACTCAGTCATTTGAGAGGTATAGTGAAATCACGGTAGGGATGTTTTATTTCTCTATCGGGAAAAAGCTGTTGCAGGGATTTTTTAATATGCCCTCCAATCGAATCCCTCTTTTCGATAGAATAGTCATATATTCTTTGATCAAGGGTATACGATGACATAATCTCACTATCAGAAAAACCCGCGTCAGTTGCTTCATCTATCTGGTTTGCTGTTCAGTAATGCAACACTTTATCCTTTGTTTTGCCGTACCTTTTGATAGATCTTTCAACTTGAGGTCTTTTTTTATCTCCTTTATAATGGATATAAAAAAACTGATCAACGACGTATGGTGGAAGGTGTAAAAAATAAGCTATGTCTGTTGCGGGCAATTCAATCTCAATTGCTCGTTCCAAACATTCTTTCTTATACGGAGAAGTAACTGTTCTTACTTTTTTATGAGGTTGTGCGAGTGGTATCAACCCCACTCTTTTAATAATTTTGGACATACCCATAATGAGATATTATGATCTCTAGAAAATTTTTGCAGGGATTTTTTCTCTCCCTCTTCAAAAGCTGTTAAGTAATCTATAAGGAATGATAAAGCCTTTTTAGGTGATAATCTTCTATGGTTATACCTTTTATCTTGAGAATATAAGTCTAATAATTCATATGCTTTTCTTTCGATTTCAGAGGCATTTCTCATTCCTCCGCGTGTTATTTGTGAGATAAGATTTTCTCTTCCTGAATTTAATTGTAAGAGTATTCTCCCGAGTACTTTTTTTCTTTGAGATAGTGTCTCTTGCCATAGTTCGTATTGATCTGTTCCTCTTAGATATTGTCTTATACGTTCTCTCGACAATCCTACACAATCACCAATTTCTCTAAGTGTTTCTAATCTTCCCCCCCTAATTATTTCATCGACGCGTGGCTTTCTATGAACTGAAGTATATCGATTATATTTATTTTTAAATGGAAGAAGAGAAATACCTATACGTAAAAATAATAAATAACAACTATCGTAATTTACCTTCAATATCTCGGCTACCTCTTCAATAGAATGTGCATCATCTATAATGTATTCATTAATTTCGTTTCTTCTTTGTTCTAATGACTTACGTACTGTTGCTTGTGAAAAACCGTTTCGATATCGGTACGTTTTGACGGTAATTTCTTTTAATCCTATTTCATCTGCGATTTCTTTAGAGTTTTTTCCTTCGGAAAACTTTTGTTTAACTAACAGAATTTTTTTAGAATAATCGCCGTATCTTCCTTGCACCATTCTGTTAGAATTCATATTTTATTTAAAAATATTGTTATGAAATAATCGTATGATTCAAATTATCTTTGGCGATTTGATTTATGCCTTTTACGATATAGTCGCTTTCAAGGGCGAATCCGAGATTTTCTCCGCCGCTGATTTTGAAATTGTTAATACCAATGACTTTTCCATTTGCATTAATGAGTGGGCCGCCGGAATTTCCTGGATTTAACGCTGCATCT
>JAHFLI010000096.1 GCA_023255615.1 Candidatus Woesearchaeota archaeon | reverse complement strand
AACTATTTCCAGAAACACTATAACTTAATACATCTCCACTATCAACATCAGTGAAGTAATTATTCAAATTAATTGTTCGAACAGTATCTTCCTGCCATGTTTGATCCGGAATAGGATTGCTCGTTGAATTAAATTCTGGAACATCATTCGTATTTATGACAGTCAACGTATATGGTTGATCTGATGAAAGACTACCATCACTCACACGAACAGTAACCGCATGTGTTCCAACATCGTCATTAGTCGGAGTCCATTGGATAATTCCTGTCGTGTTATCGATGGTCATTCCCGCTGGAAATGTCTGGAGAGAAAAGGTTAATGGATCATTCTCGATATCAGAAGCGTTGACATCATACACATACAATGAATCTTCAAGAGTTGAAGAGACTGCCGTTGTGGTAATAATCGGCGCATCATTAACTGATGTTACTGTTAAGGTAACTAGATTACTTGATACGTTCTTATCTTGAAGATCGTATGCAGAAAAGACAATGGTTTCTGTTCCATACCAATCGTTCTCAGGAATAAAGTATGCAACATCACCTACGATAATTACTTGAATGTGTTGCGTTGGACTTCCGCTGAAAATCAACGGTTCATTGTCTGGATCACTGAAGTATTGTCCAATATTCAACGTCGCATTATGATCCTCTTCCCATGTTTGATCCGGAATAGGATTGCTTACATTAAACCGAGGAGCATCTTCAACATTGATAACGGTAATTGCAAATGTTGAATCTCCACTATCCATTCCATCAGAAGCATTAATATGACATGATGCACTTCCGTAAAAGTCTGCGAAAGGCGTTATCGTTAATATATGCCCACTTATTGAGCAATCAACATTCTGCTCTGAAACAACTGCATAGGTAATCGGATTATTATCAGCATCCGACGTCAACGGCTGAAGATCGAGTGTCATGCTTGTATCTTCCAACATAATCTGATCGGGGATAGTAATAATCGGCGCATCATTGACCGGAGTAACAGTAAGTACTACGATATTACTCGTCACACTTGCATTACTCATATCTCGTGCAGTAAAGACAACACTCTCTACTCCATTCCAATTTGCAGCTGGAGTAAGCGTCGCAATTCCATTTGCAAAAGATACACCAACATAACTATTTCCAGAAACACTATAACTTAATACATCTCCACTATCAACATCAGTGAAGTAATTATTCAAATTAATTGTTCGAACAGTATCTTCCTGCCATGTTTGATCCGGAATAGGATTGCTTACATTAAAAGTGGGATTATCATTTACCGAAGTTACGGTAATGGCAAATGAAGCAGGCACACTATAATCAAAGCCATCATACGCACGAACAGAACAATGCGCGACTCCGTTGAAATTTGTCGCTCCGACAACGTTCAACTGATTACCACCCACATCACAATTAACCTCATTCACATTTTCTTGAACAACATCAAACATCAACGTGTCGTTGTTGGGATCAGCCGAATCTGCGCTCAAATTGATATGAATCATTCCATCTTCAGGAATGGTCACGTCATTGATTGAAATTGTTGGCGGAATATTAATGTGGGTAACTGAAAAGATAAATGACTTCGTGGTGCTGAAATTTCCGGTATCGGTCGCCTTTACAGTTATGGTTGAGTTTCCATACGCAACTCCACCCGTTAGTGTACAAATAACGTTTCTGTTTGAATCGATGCTGCAATTCACAAGATTAGTATTTGTTTGCGATGCAATTGAAAATGTCAACGCTGAATCATCATCCTCTTCATCTGCAGTTAATTGCCAGAGGTCAAAAAGAGGATTGCTGACAGACTGTCCCTCAAGAATATTATAGTTTGTTAACAAGGAAATAACTGGTGGACTATTATTACAATACACAAAGACTAATCCGTCTTGGGTAATAAAATTTCCATTTCCACCGTTAAGGAAAGAACCTGAGACAAAATCAGTTTCGTCACATCCTTCTACTTGCACTTGAAATTGATCGTTGGTTGAAAATGATTGCTGATCACCAGTATCAAAATCTCCGGTTCCCTTTAGGGAAACAGGAATTCTTGAGTCATCGACTTGTCCATGATATTCATTTCCTGCATTAAGCCCAGAAAGAATACGGACCGTATAATTTGTTCCTATTGCGGCCGGATGACTATCAATATAAATTTGCCCTCGAAGATAATTTACTTGAAGATCGTCTGTTTGGGTAAGCAAATCGAGAGTGGTAAATGAAAGTTGCAATGATGAATTACAGACTTGAGTATCACATGACGTAACTGAAAAGAAATATTGCGTGGAAGGTGTAAGCCCATGTAATATCATAAGGTGATTGGTTGTCTGAGCAGAACTCTGACTGGTTTGATCAGGTGTTGGAGATGTTCCAAAAGAAATAAGTGAATCTGAAGGTACATCTGTCGTCCATGAAACAATAGCACTCGTATCACTCACGCCGGTCGCTTGAGGATTTGAAATGGAAAGAGTAGGTTGCTGATCCGGAGGTGGCGTGATATCAACCATATGTTCTCCGAGGATTGGTGCAACATCGGCCATCGTCTCGAAAATATAATCGCCGCTAAAATGGTGAGTTCCTGTTACACTTGGTGCACGAACAGTATACGTATATACCGTGTCAGCTGCTCCTGAGATAACGACCCATTTCAAATGTCCTGTTTGTGCAGTACTTCCTGTTCCTGCGTCAACAACAGTCCATCCAGCAGGCAATATCTCATCAATAAGATAAAATGTTGAGCTATCAGTAAGGTCAACATTAAGAGATACTGTAAACTCATCCTGAAAAATTCCTGTATCAGGATTGATCGATCGTGTAACGGTAGACGCGCTAACAAATGGTATCATCAATCCAAGTAATATTCCGAACAAAAGTATTTTTTTCATGAGCA
Source organism: Candidatus Woesearchaeota archaeon (assembly GCA_023255615.1). Classification (GTDB taxonomy): domain Archaea; phylum Nanobdellota; class Nanobdellia; order Woesearchaeales; family JACQSR01; genus JACQSR01. The sequence continues at coordinate 2,068 of JAHFLI010000096.1, read as the reverse complement.
TCCTTCTCCTGATTTCCATAATCCTATTGCACTAAAGAGATCGAGTGTAGAAACATCTCCTATCTTCCAATGAGAAATAAATCCGAATAATTCGAGTGTCTCAACACACCCATTACAATTTGAGTCAGCGCCCGTCTGATTGCAGCCGCCACCTGAATTCGGAAGTTGAGGAGAGGGAACAGTAAATATCATAAAATCGTTTTTCTCTACATCAGTATCAACGCCATCTGTTTTTCTTCCCGTTGAGTTACCTTGGGGCGGAGCAGGTGCATTGTTGGGATCACTCTGAGAAGCTGATCCATAAGAGACACGATCAACAAGAATTCCCCGATCGTCATATAAACTAATAATATCGCCTGACAGAGAAAACCCGAGCGAGGGAGCCAACACCTGCAAATACCCTAATGGTGGAATGGTAATTGCAGGAATAGTTGCTCCTGCATGAGCAAAATCCTCAACACGCCAATTTTCAATAGTGAATGGAACATTAAATGGATTGTAAATTTCTACCCATTGATCTTCTCCAACACGGTTATTTGGATACAATTCATTAATGGTGAGATTCTGAACATTCATAATGGTGATTGTTCTTGCTTCAGAATCAAGAGCGCCTCTCGTATCATTGACGGTAAAAGTAAGAGTTCGTGTTCCTGCATCTTCATAATGAGGAATCCATTGAAAACTCTCAGTATGGGAAAGAAGTTTTCCGTCAAGAAGAATTGAAAAAGCTTGGATATTATCTTGATCATCATGTGCAGAAAAACTCAAGTCAACCTTATTTCCTTCTGATCCACTTGTAGGGGCAGAAACAGAATCGATGACTGGTGGCGTATTTACGAATGGATCAGATGAATTCCAGAATGAAACATTCAAATAAGGGCGAACATCTGATGTTGTATACTCTTTCGGCCTAAATCGAATAAAATTCTCAAAATTATTAATAGTTTCGTCCTTGCCCTTCAGAAGGTATGAGGCTGTGAAATCGCTTGCACCAAGGGATCCTTTAATATTTGCAGTAACATTAAATCCGTACCACGTTTGATCTATAGTAATTCTTTGAGTATCTAATGGCGGTTGTGAAAAAGGCGGCTTATTATTCCACGTGATGTTATTCGCTCCGGATTCCCGCCATATGTCATTAGTTACCGAATGAAGATCAACGTCAACATTACTCATGTCAAATGCATCTCCATAGAGATAAATTCTCGCCTGTGAAATATTTAATTCCGTGAGATCAGAAATATCCCATTTGAGATAAGTCCGTTTAATGGTAACATTTGAAGAACCAACATAAAGATCAAGTGCACCACCAAAATTCTTTGTCGCGGAACTATTTGCTACGAAGGTATCTTCACTGACTGGAATAATTTTATAATCTGTAAAACCTGCGCTGACTAATGAAATCATCGACATCAGTCCTACCATCATCAAAAGCAAAAGTTTTTTCATAAAGCTCCTAAGGTGAGTATGTCCACTCAACATCTTGTGATACAGATATCCAATATCCTCGTCCTGGTTCAAGAGAAGTAAAACCATCTGCACTGAACCATCCACTTGGATACTGTGTTGCAATATCAAATCGTCCTGTTGATGACTTTCGAGAGATTTCTGACATAAATGGAGAGGAGAATGCAGTCTGAAGAGGTCGCTGCTCCAGAGAATTCATCCCGATAGCATTCAATCCGCTATGCAATTGAACATGTTGAACAGAGGTAATAGGTCTCCCAACAAGAGTAAATGTCGTTGGCTGAAGAGTATTGAAATAATATCCATTACCTGATGAAAGAGAATCGAGTCCGTTATTTTTCCAAAAATCATTTTCCGTTGCATCAAACGATGCTTTGATGAATCCCGAACCGGTCCATGACAACACATCTCGAACAGGATTGTAGGCTGCACCTTCGTGCATAATCGAAGAAAGTGAAGAGTCAATTGGTTGCAATGGCAATGAAACAAAATTATATCCCTGGAATAAATCGAGGTCGAATTTTCCAACAACATAGAGATTTGTTTCTTCATTCAATACGTGATCAAATGCACGTATAACATAGAATCTCTTCTGCGCGGA
>JAHFLI010000095.1 GCA_023255615.1 Candidatus Woesearchaeota archaeon | reverse complement strand
CAAATCAAGTTGTCATATTTGATTACACTCTCGATTGAATAAATTACTTAGTTAATAATTCATCAATACTTCGACGTCTTTACCAAATACTTTTCTCAGATCGGTGAAGATACGCTCTTTGAGAAACACTTTCTGAGGAATCGGTGTTTTTGCAAGATGCTTTTCAAGTTCGTCTAACGTCGTTTTTTCGGGCAAACCTAATGAACCGTCTTGATTTATGGCTGCTTTAGAAATCTCTTTGTCTTCATGATCGATATCATGAATAATAAACGCAACGTCATCCAGCAAAACAACCTCTCCATAACGATCTCCATGCTTGACACGGATTTTTGCTCTTTCTAATTCCCGTCCCCGTTTTCTCTGCATGTATTCAACAAGGAATTTAATCAGCGCAGAGGAATCTTTTTTAACTTTTTCGACTTCTTGCTTGTTTAATTTTTTTTCATCATAATCTTTCTTTGCTTTAATTAATTCATTCAACAGACGGAGGAATTTTGCAGGAATCTTTCCTTGACTCACCATTTCCTCTTCAAATGTTGTAACAATATCGGCATCGGACACTTTTTCGACACCTTCCAAACGGAGGACATCACGAATAATAGATACAATGTGGTCATAGACGCCTACAACCTCTCCTTCTTCTTTTAACTTCTCTATCTGTGAAAATAACTTTTTGATCCGCTTGAGATAATCTTCTGATTCTCCCAACATGTCATCAATTTCTTTTCCCGTCATCTCTTTCTTTGTTCCATGCTCGATATCTTTTCTGATTTTAATGACTTTTTCAAGTGTCGAGACAAACTTTTCTTCCATGAATTTTTCTTTCTTGCAGAAAATCTCCCGCATGAGTTCAGCAGTTTCTTTCGGCGCTGGTGGCGGGACTCCGTATAACATTAACGCCGCTTGTGATGGCGTCAAGATCGCATAATAAATATCTTCCATGCCAATATCTTTCAATTTCAAATGAACACGCTGCAACATTTGATGGCCACTTGCCATGAACAAATCAATCGCTTCTGCACTTGGTTTAATCTTCCCCATTCGTAAAAGTTGTTTCCAGGGCATGAAAATACCGCGATCGTAAAATGGAACACCATCTCGTAATAAAGTGAAAATAATAGGATTTGCTTCTCTCAAAGAATCCCAGAAATCAGTTAAAATATACACTTGAATATTGAGTTTGTTTCTGACACCAGTAATTTCACCCGCTTCAATACCCATCCCGATAATAATGGCTCTCAGCTTGTCTTTTAACTCCCCCCTTGTCATTTTTTTGACGTCGGTATCATCAATCACAACCCAGACATCAATATCTGAAGTTTTTGTTGCACGTCCTTGTACTAATGATCCCGCAAGAACATAACTCACAATATATTTCTCAAACTTCTTGAGCACCATTGTCTTATGGACTTCCGCAATCTTGACTGCTTGCAGCATCCCTGTGTCGAAAATAGGAGCAGAGAGCGCAACTAATTGCAACACATCATAACGAGCATCATAACAGGATTGCCAGAGATCAGAAAGAATAACTGTTTGCACAAAAAAATTCTTATCGATATCTGTTGCCGTAGATTGGAGAATTGCAGCAAGCTTATCCTTGAGCTCAAACTTCGACATCTTTTTTGAATCAGAATCATCAACAAGAACAATCAATGTTATTTTATCGCGTTCTTCCGGTTTTAATTGCTCATCTTTCGGAGGCGGCAATAATGAAATTCCCATGATATATTTGTCAAATTTCTCAAGAATGGATTTCTGATATCGTTGCAGTTTTTCTTTAATATCTTTTAATTTCTCCTGTGTCTCTTTCGGCAGTTTTGAGAGCAGTTCTTCTTCTTTCTTGTCGTCCTTCTTCTCTGGTTCTTTCTTAGTCATTTTGACAGAATTTGTACTTGTCTAGGTACATTCCTTTTTATAAAGGTTTAGTTCAAGGATAAAATTCGCGGGATTGTACATTCTACTTAACGAGGTGTGCGCGAGCTCATCGAGCCACGAAACCGAAAAGTTTAAATGGGTGCAAGAAAGAGGACGAGCTATGCAAATAGGAAAACAAAAAAGAAACCTCTTTTCTCGTTTTTTACAAAGTTCTTTTGGATTTATTCTGTTATCACTTGAAGGGGCTCATGGAGGACATCATGATCTTGAACATATGCTTCACGAGATTGAAGAAAAAAGAAAACAAAAGAAAAAAATAATACGTGGAGCGAGCTGGTCTCACAACGTCGCATATATGGAAGCAGCGAAGGAGGTCGGTTTGGTTAATGATGATGGAGAGCCAGAGTATGATAAGCTTAATGACAGCGATTTTTCTAGAAAATTTGCGGAGGCATTAACAAAAAAATATGTTGAGATCGCAAAAAAGAGATTTGGAGCAAAACCAAAAACTAAATTGGACGAACAACTATTAATGAAGGCATACACAGGTATGAATGATGCCGAAATCTCTGGTCGCCTTGCAAAACATGGTGCCGAGTATACGCACGAACTCCATACCTCCTACGCCGCTAAGTTTAAGGAGTCATTAGAGAATGAATTAGACTCTGCAATCTACGCGGGGATAACTCACGAACATATTCCAGGCATTGTAAAAAAAGTTGGATTAGAAAAACATGTTGATGCGGCAAAGATGCACCGCGAAGATGCAATTGCTTTTCTTGAGCAGTACTTTAGAAACAAGGGTCCATTGGGAGAAGGGGTTATCCCTGAGCATATGCCTTACAAAAAGAAGTCCCACGCGGTCTCTGGACACGGCGGCGGTCACGGATAGAAATTACTTTTCTGATTCCTTCGTTTTTCTTTTGTGTTCTCTGCTATGAACATTTCCCTTCCAAAAACCGATAGATTTATATACTAATTTTACCATTATATAGTAATAACAGATAGGTCTACATATGAAAATAGGGGGTATTTAAAGGGAATGATTCAGAGCCACGGACAGCATAACACGGGGAAACCAGTGTATCTCAATGTTACACCATGGGCTCAACCTGCAACGAAAGGCGAAGTCTGGCTACATAGAGCTTTACGAAATGCTGATACTGTTCAAGATTCCTATGTATGGCAACATTCTCTTGATAAACGGTGGGAAATTTTTGATAAAGTGGGAGTTGGAGAAGGAGTTGAATTTAGAGATTTTAATCGAGCATATAAGATGCACCAGAATGTCGTGCCTCATGTTCCTTATCAATGGATGGAAGGATGGATGGGTCCAAATCCAGTTATTGAAGTCGTTAAACCTCATGCTGATAATGGGGTCATTCAATCGCTTGGAGGAGTTCATTTTAATTCTGACAATTGGTTTGGATATAAAACAGATGTAGAAGTTCATTGTTCTCCGCGTGCAGTTGGAAAATTTTTATCGATGGCAGAAACAACCAGGCAATATTATCTTAATTTTGTGAATTCAGAAGAAGGGCGATCTCTCGTAGCAGCACTTGAAGAGCATTCTCATGGTCATAACGTTCCTATCAAATATGTCTCCGGCGGATTCCTCAAAAAGTCAGGTGAGGGAACGACAATGGCAGCCATAAATCTCCAACACGGAAACCTTTTTACTCATCCTGGATTATATTCCATTGCTGAGCAATATGGACGAGAATTAGGAATTTCTCCAGATGAATTTGTCAAATACATTATGGCCCATGAAATTGCTCATACTTATCTAACCTTTCACAACAAAGGAGATGTGTTTGATATCGAGACTGAGATTGATCAATTCCTTGCCGATTTCTATGCAGAACGTGCTGCTCATTTCCCTAAAGGATACACACCAGCAGTTTTCGGTTCTGAAAGCAATAAAGGAGTCGATTCTAAAGCGAAAGCAGCTCATGCGGCAAAACGGGTAAAAGATGTTGAGGAGAATTATGGTCAGAAAGGAAAACAAAAAAACAACCATCATTCATTAGAAGAGATTGTAGAAGAAGCGAAAGAAGATACAGAGCGTTTAGAAGAGTTTGTTGAATCTGACTATGTATCTCATGATGGCGACGAAAGCGAAAATTATGAAACAAGGGAAGATGAATCAGGAAATTACGATGCTGAAATGTCCGACTCTTACGAAGCCTCTGATACATCACCTGAATCCAATTGATGGACGAATTCTATAAAGAAAACTCTTAAGATGAACATGATAAGGAGCAACAAAAGGATGACAAGAGTAATGACAAAGATATGTTCTATGAAAGTTACCATAAGGTAAAGCGGAATAAGGTAACATAAAAAAATAAAGCAGTAAAGAAGAATAATATATATTATTTTTTTAACTCCTATACTCAATGTTGCCAACGGTAATTCCTTAAGCGACTTTTTTCCGATCAGCGCAAAACTAACATTCATAAAATAATAAATAATAAATGAAACAATAATAAACATAAACGTTGACGTTGTAAATCGATCGGGCGTTTCAAACGACAATGAGGCAATGCTTGCCTGAAAGACAACAACAAGAAAGAGAAAGAAACACGCACTCACGATAACAAATGTTCCATAATCCTGAAGATACTCTTTCCATTTTTTTTGTACAAATAATCCTGAAGTTGCCGTCCACACCACACCATTCACCACGCTAAAAATAATCGCAGCAACAATGAGAAAGTTTCTGAGCAATGAAACCAGTTCTTGAAAATCATCTTCAATAGTAAAGAAATTCTGTGAAACTAAAGGAGTTCCAGAAAAAAAACCAGTTGTAATATTCTGTTCCGACGGCAATTCCTTCTCCGCTTTCTCAAACACCGTAACTAGTTTATCATTAATCTGAACCTGAAAATATAATTGATTGGCAAACCATAATCCCAGAAAAATAATTTGGAGGAAAATAATTGAGAACGAAAGCAATTTATGATCCATTATTCGTTTCCAAGAATTCTTTGCAGAAGAAATAAAGATGTTTCTCATGAGGCTTGCTGTGGCTTTTGGCTTGTACAGAGACTTTGTGTAGTAGAACAATAATATCCTTGATAACAGTTCCTCGTACCGCAGATACAATTTTGCTCTTCTTTCAATCCTTGATCTTTGCAAAGCAGTGTTGGAGCAGGAGATAAAAGGAGGGTATATGGTTTACTTGAACCAATAGGGTCATTTTCATCACAGTCCTCAGGAACGGCAAACTTACCCTCCGCATCAGATTTAAGATGATATA
>JAHFLI010000094.1 GCA_023255615.1 Candidatus Woesearchaeota archaeon | reverse complement strand
TACCATTTATGCGATGTTGCACGTCGACAAAGGTCAACCAGGGGTGTATGAATTTCCAGGTCCTGATGTTCCTACTCAAGAAAATGGTCAAGTGGTGATGGTAGGCTTTACGGTTGATATTCCTCAACCGGTTCGAGAAAAGAAATTTACTATTACTGCAGATGACCATATGTTTGATCCCTCGTCCATTTCCGTAAAGAAAGGAGATAAAGTAAAACTTACTTTTTCATTTAATGATCCTGAGATTTATTATGGTGGATTAGATGTGAAGAGTGAGTATTTTACTATTACTTACCGAAAATCTGATAATGAAGAATCAAAGATGGTTGAATTTACTGCAGATGACTCCTTTACTTTTACGAGCTATTGGCCAGCAACAAATGCCATCAAGGCAACAGGGAAAGTGGACGTCCAGTAATCACTTTCCCTTTTTATGGGAATTTTTTCAATAATTTGTTTTATTGATTTTTATTATTCACTTTGAAAAGATCATGGAGCCAACACCATCCAAAAAAACTCTCGATGAGCGCGATCCATCCGACAATAACTATTGCGATGTTTACCGCTGCGATTTTATATTGCGGAGCAAAAGGACCAAGCCACCAAAATGCCAATGCAAATCTCAACACTCGATCAATCTTTCCCAGGTTTTGTTTCATTGTTTCACCTTAAACCGTTTCATACTCAGTGCGTTCGTTACCACACTGACCGACGAGAACGCCATTGCTGCTCCCGCAATCACGGGGGAAAGAAGCCAGCCGGTAACGGGATATAAAATTCCTGCAGCAACAGGAATTCCTACTGCATTATAAAAAAAAGCCCAAAACAAATTTTGTTTTATCTTTTTCATCGTGTATGCGCTTAATTGTATTGCGTTCCCGACGTCACGAAGGTCATTTCTGATTAATACAATATCTCCTGATTCGATAGCAACATCAGTGCCAGATCCAATTGCCATGCCAATATCTGCTTGTGCCAATGCCGGCGCATCGTTAATACCATCACCAACCATTGCAACATGTTTTTTCTTTGCCTGAAGTTTTTTAATCTGATCTGCTTTTTCTTCCGGCAATACTTCTGCAAGAATGGTTGAAATGCCCACTTGGCGCGCAATGGCTTCTCCAGTTCTTGTATTGTCGCCGGTAATCATGATGACTTCAATATTCATCTTTTTGAGATTCTCGATAGCTTCTTTAGAATGTTCGTTGAGAGTATCTCCTACCGCAATAATGCCGATTATTTTTTTATTGACTTTAATCATCATTGCTGTTTTTCCCCGAATTTCCAATACAATGAGTTTTTGTTCGATTGGTTTGAGGACTTCTTCCATTAGTTTTCTATTACCGAGAGAAACCACTTCATGGTTGTAGTGAACCATAATTCCTTTTCCAGTTATCGAAGAAAATTTTATTGGATCTGGAACGAATATCTTTTCTTTCTTTGCTTCGTTTAAAATTGCTTCGCCAAGAGGATGCTCTGATCTTTTTTCTGCGATTGCCGCATATCTCAATATCTCTTTTTTTGATACGGTGCTGAGAGGGATAATATCTGTTACTTCTGGTTTTCCTTTTGTGATTGTTCCTGTTTTATCGAACACCACTGTCGTAATTTCTTGAACTTTTTGCAACGCTCCAGCGCTTTTAATTAAAATCCCCATTCGTGCACCCAGACCAGTCCCTACCATAACTGCCGTCGGGGTTGCTAATCCTAATGAACATGGACATGCTATAATAAGTACAGCAACAAAAATCGTCATCGCAAATCCAAGCGGTTGTCCGACAAGCAACCATACTCCGGCAGCAATAATGGCAATGATTAATACGGCAGGGACAAATACCGCGGAAATTTTATCTGCAAGCTGCTGGATTGGTGCTTTTGATCCTTGTGCTTCCTCGACTAATCTAATTATCTGAGCGAGAACTGTTTCTTCTCCAACGCTCGTTGCGGTAAACCGAAAGGTTCCTGTTTTGTTGATGGTTCCGCCAATTACTTTCGATCCTTTCATCTTCTCTACGGGAATTGGTTCTCCGGTGACCATGCTTTCATCAACAGATGAATGACCGTCGATCAATGTACCATCCACAGGAATTTTTTGGCCTGGCTTGACAACGACAATATCTCCTTTCACCACTTGTTCGATTGGAATTTCAATTTCTTTTTTGTTTCTCAAGACCATTGCCGTTTTCGCACGCAGCCCTAATAACTTTTTAATGGCTTCTGATGTTTTTCCTTTGGTGATCGCTTCGAAGTATTTTCCCAGAAGAATAAATGCAATAAGTAACGCGGCTACTTCGAAGTAGATGGAATCATGAGTGGTTGAATGATTTCCTGTCCATATCATAATAACTGAAAAAAGAGAATAGGCATAGGCCGTTCCTGTTCCTAACGCAACAAGAGTGTCCATCGTCGCAGTTTTGGCTTTGACAACGGCAAGAATGCCACGTTTAAAGAAAATCGAACCCGCAAACATAACGGGAGTTGCAAGAATGAGTTGAATAATAACTACATGTGATTCAACGAATGACGGGAGGGGAAGTTCAAAAAAAGGCGCAATCATTGAAAGAAAGAGCAGAGGGAGAGAGAATAACCACGCAACAAGGAGTCGCGTCTTAATATCACGAATTTCTTTTTTTCTTGCTTTTTTTTCCAAATCCTCGGATTTTATCTCTACGGGTTTATACCCCAGAGAAGAAATCGTTTCCTTAACTTTTTCCGGAGAGAGAAGCGCAGGATTATAGGTTATTTTTCCCTTTTCGTTTATTGATAATTCCTGCGAAATAATTCCTTTTAATTTTTTCAAACCGGCATCAATGGTGGCCACGCAATGGGAATTATCCATTCCGATAATCCTTAACGAAAGAATTTTTTGTTGTGTTGATGCTTCTTTTATAACCTCATATCCGGCTTCTTGAACTATTTTTTCCAGCATCTCGCGAGAAATATTCTTTTCATCATACTCAACCATTGCTTTCTCACTCGCGAAATTCACTGTTGCATTTTTTACTCCTTTTTTTTTCGATAGACTTTTCTCTATTCTACTTGCGCACGATGCACAATGCATTCCTGATATTTTAATGATTTCTTTTTTCATTTCTTTGCAATGAGCTTATATGTCCACCAAAAAATGATGCCGAAAATGAATGACACGATGGCAAAGAAGAGAATCCAAATTAGGCTCATCGTTGCCCAATTGGTCGTGCCCATCATACCATAACCTCTCATCATCGACATACCTCCTCCAAAATTATTGCCCCCCATCATGTTCATCATTCCGCCGCCCATCATACCCCCCATTGTTGCTGTCTGGTCTCCACAATAAAATCGTTTTGCCAGCCCAATATGTGCCTGTTTGACTGCATCAGATCCTTCTCCGCCCATCATGTTTTCCATCGCGGTGTGTTGGTCACCAGGATGCATTTGTTCCATGTAATAATCTCCGATTTTTTCGAGCTGTTGATCGGTAAGCTGATTACAAGGCGTTTTGCTATCGATAATCTGTTTTGCCTCAGAAAAATCTTCTGCTGCAACAATTGTTGAGAACATCAACAATAATACTATCAATATACTTATTGTTTTCATTTGATTACCTCCATTTTTTACCATTGGAATACCCGATCTTCCACCGCTGGAATTCTTTTTATATTCATGGTGAATGTTTTCGGTTTCTCAATTAGATCAAACACAATAATCCCATTTGCATGATGTCCGCTCAGCGTTGGTGCATCACTTGGCGAAATTGTTTTTGCTCCATAAGTAAATGTTGTAATCTTTTTGAGATCGAATTGGCTGAGATCAACGGAATGGGTATTTGCTGCAATCTGAACTTCGAATTTTCCATCTTTCATTCCTAACGGCGTTAGTTCAATAGAGACACTTCCGGGGTCAGTAGTCCCTGTTGTAATGCTCTGATATTCTGAGGAAGGTGATTGAGTAGATAGGGTATTCTTTTGAGATGGGGGACCATCGATGAGACTCGTTATCGTGTATATTAATAATCCAACGACAAGAATTGCAACAACTCCGAGGACAACATGTTCAGTTTTCATGTTCACACCTGTTTTTGTGGATTTTCTCTGATATGAATAAGATGATTCCAGTCAGAGCAATTACTCCTCCGACCACCCAGAAAAAGAGGATATATATTTGGACGGGCTGAAAAGGAATGCCTGCAATAAGAAGACCACTATTCAACAGAATAAGAGCTTTGGAAATACATTTTCTCATGATGTAAAAATATAGAGTAACACCCAGCAAAAGAACGGCAATAATCCAAATAGGAACTGCTACCTTTGTTAAGAAAAACAAAGGCATTCCAGTAATGGTAATTCCAATGACACTCAATAAAGCAATAAGTCCAAGACAGATATTATGGCAGACCTGCCACGATCCAAGGATGCTTGCAGCTCCTGAAATCGTTCCTGTTGCTTCAACGATTTTTGTAGTTTCGTTTTTCATGTTATATTTACTTTTTTCCTAAAATTAAAAAAAATAAAGTAGTTTTTAACAACATCCTTTTCCTTTGTTCTTTCCCATTTTTCCCTCCATCATTTCATTTCTCTCCATCGTACTCCTTTACAAGTACATTTTGATCGATGATATTTATCGACGTGCTCATCAATGAGTCTCAATAACGGTATCATGATTTTCGGCTCGAGCTGGTATTCCTGCGTTTTTCCATTTCGCTTGTTTATGACGAATCCAAATTCCTTTAATGATATCAATGCATGACTTACTCTGCTCTGCTCATAATGTAATCTCTGACTTAATTCTCCAACCGTTGATGGTCCTTTGCTGAGGATGTTGATAATATTTAATTTACAATCATCTGCAAGGATTTTGAAAAAACTTTTATATGAATTACATATCATATGAACCTAGAATCATATTAACTATATAAAGATTTGTGTTGAGAAAAAAAGAAAACAAAACTATTGTTTTGGATGCAGCTTAAAGAAATTCCAAATAACATTGGTCGCATCGATGTTCTGAGAATTTTGGCCGGAAATTCGCGGGAATCGTTCTGCAAGTGGTGGCCACGTATGTCCCATCCCATCGACCAGATAATAATTAATTTCAACACCATTTGAACATCCATTATATGTTCGTTTCGTGACTGTTGTTCCATCATTTACAATGACAGGCAATTCTTCTGTCTTCG
>JAHFLI010000093.1 GCA_023255615.1 Candidatus Woesearchaeota archaeon | reverse complement strand
GGCTCAGACGTAAACCCAATTTCAATAATCAGCAAAATTTCAGCAAGAGTATATCCGAGCCTTGATCCTATTAGCCCCCAATGCATTCTTTCTTCAGAGAGAGTAATCTCCCTTAGAACACTACGCAGTTCAAGATTAGCTGAATCAAGTAACTCTAATAGATATACGGATAGATCATCATCATGCTTTTGGTAATCTTGTTTTTTCGCGTATGATTTATCAGCAGATTTTATTTTCTTGTTAAGTATCGATTGTTTGGATGAATAAGAAGCAGAAAATTGTCCTCGAAATCCTCTCAGGAATTCAAGATTTTCAGCAGGAAACATACCGTATCCTTGACGAAGATCGCGGATAATCTCCTTTTCCGCGGCATGTTCAAATTCTTGCCTTTTAAAAAAATCCCTCAATCCCATAAATCACTTCTTCCGTAAGTTTTTAAAACTCTCAACGAGATCGATAATGTATTTACCGTCATCAACTTTAAACACTAATGGATCTTTCTTAAATAAATGCACGAGATCAAGTTGATATTTACCCGGTCCGAGAACGCGAATAGTTTCCAAATCAAGTACAACAGGGTTATCATCTTCGATTTCTTGACCGATCACATCAAAGACTTCTTTTTCCATTTCTTGACGCTGTTCTGGAGTGAGATGCAATTTCTCAGTCATCTCTTGCGCTTCTTTTAATTTCTCCTTTTTGATAAAGAAAAAGAGTTTAGCTCCGCACGTGCATCCTTTCAGAATAGCATTCGAACCGTCTTCATATATCGTATGACATCGAACACATTGGTGCGGCATTATTTCCTCTTTTTTCGTTTTCCGTCTGCAGTCATCAATTCAATTTTATGAGGATCGCGTTTAATTTCTTTGACCATCGAAGAAGGACCAATAACGGTAAACCCTCGTCGATCTCCCAACAGGAAATTATAAAAGTTTGATTTTGCTTTTTTCAAAAAATCTTTACTTTCAGTTGATTCGTCAATAACTGCCAATTCTATTCCCTTAAATGTTTCGTTGATATTTTCCATCGTAATCGCAATAAGATCTTTCTCCTCTTCTTTGGTCAATCTTCCCTGCAACACTACGACTTTATCCTGTTTGACAATGTCTAAGAGTTTGTGCACTCTTCGCGCAGATCCCAACTCCTCAACTTCAGTATAAGGAACAAATTGCAACATCATGGTATCAACCTGCCATCGCAAAGAGACCTTCATAAAACGCATCAATGTTTTTGCCATACTTTGCACTAATGCCAATCACTTCATATTGCGGGAATGCTGCTTGCACACGTTTCATATTCGCTTTGCGTAAATCAACTTTGTTGGCAACAATCAACACAGGAATATTCCGTGCTTGTAAATTGCCAATGATAGTAATATTTACTTGGCTGTACGGATCCTTCGTTGCATCTAAACACACCACAACCGTATCCATTTCATCCAACCATTTAATCGATTCGATCACTCCTTTCGTTGCTTCTCGCGCACGCTGTTTTGCTTCTTTTTCATCCATACCCGATTTCATAAAATCTTCATAATCAATTTTGGTTGCAATACCGGGAGTATCGACAAGATTAAACGTTAATTCTTTTCCGCCTGATTTAATATGAATTTCTTCCTTAATTTGAATTTCCCTGGTTTCATGAGCAATGTTGCTGACAGCGCCCATTTCTTCCCCTAACCAATCTTTACAGATTCTATTTGCAAGAGTTGTTTTTCCCGCATTAGGAGGACCATAGAGGCCTAACTTGATATGTTTTTTGCGTTTAAACAGATTTCTAAACACTTTAGATACAAATTGCTTCAGTAATTCAATCATGGACCCTCACACCTTCAACCTGCCCCAGAGAGCTTTATATATTTTTCGATTAGCTATTCACCAAAGATTTATATAAGCAAAAAAGGAAAAAAGAAATATGGACAACACCGTCAAATATGATATTCTCAAAACATTGCAGGACGTTATTCACATTCTTGAGTCCCCTGCTCTGAATGTAGTGGAAATAAAAGAATTGTCGAACCACACGATTCACAATGCTTCTATTTACCAAGATGAAGATTCCATTTCAGTTGCGATATTGATCTACGCATTGTCAAAGATTCTCGAACGGTGTACTGATAATAAATACTGCATACAAATTACCGGTCTGCTTAAAGAGGCTCATGACGGTTTGAATAAAGGGAATATTGGAGAATATAAAAATACGATCAAAAGAATTTTCAAAGAAATTACTAAAGTAGATGAGAAATTTCGAAAATATGTTGAAGAAGTGATTGTGCAGGCCCAAATCAAAAAAGGATCAAAGATTTTCGAACATGGTATTTCCATCGCTCGCGCATCTGAGATGTTAGGAATTTCTCAGTGGGAATTGATGTCCTATATCGGAAAAACATCTATCGCCGATGTTGCAAATGGATCTGAAATGACCAGAAAAAGGCTCACGATTGCACGAGGGTTATTCAAGTGAGCTCTCTGATATTTGATACTGGCCCCATTATTTCATTAACGACTAATAATCTTCTCTGGATTCTTGACGAGCTCAAAAAAAAGTATAAGGGAGATTTCATCATTACTTCATCTGTGCACCACGAACTTATTGATCGACCCTTAGAATCAAAAAAATTTAAATTTGAAGCATTGCAAGTCATGAAAAGTGTTGACGATGGTATACTAACTGTTCTTGATGACGCAGAATTACGGAACACCACCATCGAGCTCCTTGATCTCGCGAACAGATCATTTATGACCAACAATAATTACCTGCGTATTGTTCAATTTGCCGAGATGAGTTCCATTGCAGCAGCGTTGCATGTAAACGCAGATGCCTTTGTGGTCGATGAACGCACCTCACGATTGCTCATTGAGAATCCGAAAGTGTTAGAGAAAATTTTCGCGCAACATCTTCACACCGATGTGCAGGTTGAAATGAAAAACCTTATGGCATTCAAGAATAAGATAAAGTCCATCAAAGTAATTCGATCCGTCGAATTAGTAACTGTTGCGTTCGAGAAGGGGCTGCTGGACCGGTACCTTCCTCCAATTCCGAATAAAAAAAGGGTTCTTCTTGAATCAGTATTATGGGGAGTAAAACTTAACGGATGTGCAGTTTCTGAGAAAGAGATTGATGGAATTCTGAGTATGGTGACCTAGTTTTATCCTAGACACAGACCGAAAATATTCCGGATTCATCGACGATAGATTTATTAAGAAGGAAATCACCCCTATAGAAATGATATACCTCATCATTTTTTGGGGAATTGCAATCGCTATCTTATGTATAGATTATAGTTCAACGTATTTGAAATGGAAAAAAGTAAGAAGTTACGTTGAACGTTACGGACTTCTTGGATCCTTCCTGTTGTTCTCATTGGCCATAATGGCAATCATCACAAAAGACCCCGTTATGTTGGGTGAATATTTCATTCCAGCAGAATTTCAATGGTTAGGATCTCTTGGATTATCTTATTTTGTCGCATGGAAATATTATTTTAACCCGCTCAAATTAAAAGTGTATCATATGGACAGAGAAATAGGGGAAATCAGATCTCAAATGAGTCACTTGACAACGGACATGGCATTAGTCAAACAAAAGCTGATGAAATTCGAATAATTCGATCTCGACAACAACGTTTTTATACCTGTTAGCCCTTCCGTTTTTTGATGACAAAGGGACAGGTAATTTCAGGGGAGTTTGGAAAGATTGTCGTTCGACAGAAATCAGGGGAAGAGATTGAACTCGGGGAACTTCTTATTGCAGAATCAGAAAAAGAGAAAATCCTGTTGCAGGTCATTGACTTGATGTATGGATCTCAATTATCTCAGCAGCATCTTGAATTAATTTCTGGATTGGATCTTGATCAATCATCTTCGTTTGAATTCATGGATCCACAATTAAGAAATTACACTCTTGCAGTTTTAAAAAATTTGATTTCAATCTCGCATGACAACGCGAATGTCTCAAAAGTGTTGCCCAAGTTTTTTTCAGCCGTTCGAGAAATAAAAAAAGAAGATATCCGTTTCCTGACCAAGCCAAAAAATCCCTTATTTATTGGAAATCTCCGTTCAGGATCAAAAATGCTTGACGTCGATATTTTTTTACCAGGTGATAAAGTCTTTGCGCATCACATTCTTATTCCTGCAACAACAGGAAGAGGAAAAAGCAATCTCACCTCATGCATGCTCTGGAATTCTCTTGATCAAGACTATTGTGGTATTCTTGTTCTTGATCCGCACGATGAATATTATGGAAGAGACAATCCAGGATTAAAAGATCATCCTTCCCAAGAACGTGTAATCTATTACACCATTGACGATGTTCCTCCGGGTCAACGCTCATTGAAGGTTCATATCTCCTTAATCCGACCAACGCATTTCAATGGTGTCATTGATTGGTCAATGCCTCAGCGTGAAGCATTAAACGCTTTTTACAAACGCTACGGAAAATCATGGATCGAAGCAATCATTTTAGAAAAACCAATAGATCATTTCAATGAAGGAACATTGGCAGTTATTAAACGTCGCCTTCTGAGTTTACTTGATCTTGAATTTGATGGCCAACAACTCTTTTGTAATGGAATCTTTGACCTTAATGCAGGAATAAATACGATAAAAGATATTTGCAGCGAATTAGAAAATGCAAAAACAGTTATCGTTGATACTTCAAGTTTTGAAGGAGCGGTTGAAATTTTAGTGGGAAGCCTTATTGCAACGGAGATTCTTGATTCCTATAAACGATATAAAATAAAAAATCAATTGAAAAGTAAGCCTGTGATTTCGATTATTATTGAAGAAGCGCCGCGTGTGTTAGGAAAAGAAGTTCTCGAGAATGGTCCCAACATTTTCTCCACCATTGCACGCGAGGGAAGAAAGTTTAAAGTTGGATTAACAGCCATAACCCAACTTCCCTCCTTAATTCCACGACAAATATTAGCAAACATGAACACCAAAATCATTCTTGGTATTGAAATGGCCCCAGAGCGACAAGCAATCATTGAATCTGCATCCCAAGATCTTTCGGAAGATAACAGAACCATTGCATCTCTCGATATTGGCGAAGCCATTCTTTCTTCCAACTTTTCTCCCTTTGCAATTCCCATTAAAATTCCATTGTTTGAAGAGATGGTGAAAAAAAAAGGAAATAGAAAAAAAGAGAATAATGCAATGGCGTTTGATGAATTG
>JAHFLI010000017.1 GCA_023255615.1 Candidatus Woesearchaeota archaeon | reverse complement strand
GTCTTGATACGGTTCTTATTACGACATTGGCCGAGAGAATGTCGTTAATCCCTGAAATTGCACAATACAAGAAGAAAAATAGTATTCCTATTTTCGACGAAAAAAGAGAACAACAAATTATGAAGAAATTATTGAAGATTGCTGAGGATAATGGTTTAGATAAGGGATTTGTTGAAGAAATCTTCCTTTCTGTGTTTAATGAGTCAAAGCGGTTGCAGGAAAAAATTATTAAGAAGTAATTCTTGGATAGGTACTTGTTTTCATAAATACTCGTTCAACATTAACAGCGACTCCTTTTTCTTGTTTCATTTGGGTCGCAGATAAAAGAGAAGTTCCTAGGCAGACAAGTTCCCCTTTTAATGAAAGGACAGCGATCATGTCACCTTCTTTGATATCCGAATCATATTGTGCAATGCCAGGAAGTGCTAAATTTCTTCCGTGAGTGAGAGAGTTTATGGTACTGTCAAAAACAACGACCTTCGGCAAATGAGCAACTGCAGATTCAATGGGTTGAATGATCTGCCTTATCTTATGGTCATCTCCTTTTTGATAATAATGTAATGCATCCGTTAGATCTTGCAGTGTGCAGAGCGTTGTTTCAGCAAATGGTCCTGCTTTTGTTCTGCGTAATTCTGCCATATGAGCTCCACCTAACTTGAGGCCAACATCATGGCAGAATTTCCTAATATATGTTCCCGCTTGACATCCAATACGAAAGAGAACGTCTTTTTCTTTAATCTCAAGAATATCAAGATAGTAAATTGTCCGTTCCCTTACTATTCTTCTTACTGAAGATTTAATGGGTGGCTTTTGATGAATAATTCCTTGCCAATTTTGTAATTCCTTCCTTAGCGTATCTTCCTCAATATCTTTATGAAGATGCATCACACAAATATATTCTTTCCCTGCAGGTAATAATGCTTGCACTATTCTAGTGGCATCTTCAATCGCAACTGGTAGAACTCCAGTTACTCCTGGATCAAGAGTTCCTGAATGGCCAGCTTTTGAAATGTGAAGAATTTTTTTAACATAATCAGAGACTTGATGAGATGTTGGTCCTTTTGGCTTATCGATATTGACAACGCCATAACGGAGTAATTCCTCGATTGACCTTTTTTCTGGAGCACACCCATACTCAGATGCACTCTTTGCTTCCTGTTTCATAATCACAGAATATTCTCGTTCTTCAAAAGGCAATTTCATCTTAAACATAAAAAGAAAACGACATTATAATGTTATCGATTTGCCGGACCGGAAAGTTCTTGTTCGCCTTTAGGAGAAGCGTGGAAATGATCCGGTTTATCTTTTCTCATTTTCTTTGATTTATCATGAATTTCTTCAGGATGTTTCTTTAACTCATCAATCTCTTCTTTCTGAATTTCTTTAGCTTCTTCTTGGTGTTCTTTCTTGGCTTCCTGGATCTTTTCTAATTGCTCTTCAATTTTTCCTTCTTTTTGCTTTTTGATATGACTTACTTTTTTCTCTTTCTTTTCTTGTAGTACACCTACCATTTCGACTGTTACCATTCCTTCTGAATCTTTTTTACAAACAACCTTCACATGATGGGGCGGATGTTTAATACCATGTTTCCAGATTTCTTCATTAATATGTTTTCCAATCTTGACGTTATCTGATTTCATATGCTTTTCAACAAATTGTCGCAGAGCAGTTACTGCTTTTTTTGCTCTTTTATAGAGTGGCTTTTTTAAGAACTCTTGACGTAATGGAACTATATATGTTCGTTCCAATACTATTTTCGGTTCATCTTTCTTTGCCATTTTACGCGTGTGTTCTACTTCGTTTCCAGGTTCTCTTTACTGCAGTATGACGTCCAGGATGAACCCGTCTCGTTTTTCCGTACACTTTCGGAACAGTCCAAAAAGGAGCCCATCTCGTCTGTCGTCCTAATTTCGTTAATCGCGCCTTTCTACTTGGATGTTTAAATCGTGCCATTATACTCGCCTTATTTTTGTTTCTCGTTTTTGTGGTGTGATTCTGCTCAAGATGTCTTTAAGGAGAGCATCATCAACTGTTTCTATTTTTCCCTGCTCCATCGCTTGGCCCAGGAGCACTAATACTTGAACGGCTTTTTCTGAATGAGCCATTTTTAAGTTTGAATATCTCTGCAACGCCTCTTTGGTAAAGATCCTTTTAACGGCAGTTTCCAACTGATCTACTTGTTGCTGGAACTGTTGATGAGATTCATACTCCTCTTGTTGTTGCCGCTGAAGATGTTTCAATTTTTCATGTCTAATACGTTCGAGCTCATCCATTTTTTGGTTTCTTTGGCTGAGGTTTTTGCTTTTCTTCTTTTACTTCCGGCTTTTTCTCTTGCTTTGGTTTTCCTCGAACTCCTTGAGCTGCCCTTTCAAGCAATGCATCTCCTTTCGGAGCAATGACTCTTCCTTTATGCGCTCCTTTGTCGGCTCGTGTAATCAGTTGAGCTTTCTCAAGTTGTTGAAGGATCTTTCTGATAATACTGCCTGACGCTTTGTATCGATGTTCTGGTTTAACACCGCGATTTTTCTTTCCACCAAATTTTGTTCGTAATTTTGATGTTCCTACTGGTCCAAGAAGGAATACTTTTCTCAGAATAGCTGCAGATCTGGTGTACCACCAATCTCTTTTGACAGGAGGTCGTTCTTTAAACTGACCGGTCTTTACGAAGGTAGCCCATTCGGGCGGCTTTATTTCTGGGATCTCTTTGAGACTCTGTGATATTGCCTCTACTAAATCCGCTTGATCAACGTCGTAAATTTTTGCCATGTTATATCACGCCTTCCGGCGTTAGAATGGTTATTGAACATAACCAATACGAGAATGAACTTCTTGGTTATTTATAAAGATTTCTGTGATTATGTATTCCTTATCTTTATAAAACGCGATGAGATCCAAGAAAGTATGGAAACTCTTACTAAGCCGAACACCGCTGAAGAGATCAAACAAATCTTGCATCCATTGATTAAAAAATGGTTTTTCTCTCAGTTTAAAGAATTCTCTCTTCCCCAACTGTACGGTGTTCT
Source organism: Candidatus Woesearchaeota archaeon (assembly GCA_023255615.1). Lineage (GTDB taxonomy): Archaea > Nanobdellota > Nanobdellia > Woesearchaeales > JACQSR01 > JACQSR01. The sequence goes on along the minus strand of JAHFLI010000017.1, from coordinate 10,665 downwards.
CCCGATTCACAGTCGAGAGCATATACTTATCAGTGCGCCAACGGGAGCAACAAAAACATTAACCGGTTTTCTGGCTATTCTGAATGAGCTGATTGATTGTTCGGAGAAAGGAATATTGAACAATAAAGTTTATTGCGTTTACATTTCTCCCTTAAAAGCATTAAATAATGATATTGAGAAAAATCTTCGTGGACCTCTTGATCAAATGGAGAACATTGTTGGAAAAGAATTAGGAATTCGCGTCGCTGTTCGCACGGGAGATACCACAACGAAAGAACGAACAGATATGCTCAAAAAACCACCACATATTCTCATTACTACTCCTGAAAGTTTGGCTATCTTACTGAGTTCTTCACGATTTATTGATCACTTACGAGATGTTCAATGGTGCATTGTTGATGAGATTCATGCCCTGGCAGAAAATAAACGCGGAGTTCATCTCTCATTGTCTGTTGAACGATTGGGACATCTCTCAACGCATATGACGCGCATTGGCTTAAGCGCTACCATTAGCCCCTTGAATGAGGTTGCACAGTTTTTAGTCGGATTTGATCATGGAAAAGAACGGCCGTGCAAAATTGTCGACGTTCATTTTCTCAAAAAACTTGATCTTCAAGTGCTTAGTCCCGTATCCAATCTTATCGATTCTGATCATGGAGTTATGCATCATAACATGTATGAACTCTTGGATCAATTGATTCAAGCTCATAAAACAACACTTATTTTTACGAATACGAGAAGCGCAACAGAACGTGTCGTTCATCATCTCAAAGATAAATTTCCCACACATTATTCCGAATCTATTGGAGCTCATCATGGGAGTTTAAGTAAAAACGTCCGTCTTGATATTGAAAACAGATTAAAAGAAGGAAAACTAAAAGTGGTTGTTTGCTCGACCTCTTTAGAATTGGGGATAGATATTGGATACATTGATTTAGTTATCTGTCTTGGCAGTCCAAAATCAGTTGCACGAGCATTGCAACGTATCGGAAGAAGTGGACATCGACTCCATGATGTGACCAAAGGACGAATCATTGTTCTTGATCGAGACGATCTAGTCGAATGTTCAGTCTTATTGAAAAGTGCAGTCGAAAAAAGAATAGACCGAATACATATTCCAAGAAACTGCCTTGATGTTCTTGCTCAGCAAATTGATGGCATTATTATTCAAGATAAAATCCACATCGATGAGCTCTTTCAATTAATCTCTGGTTCCTTTTGTTATCATACTCTTGAGAAAAAAGATTTTAGAGAAGTCATTGATTATCTTGCGGGAAAATTTATTTCTCTTGAAGACCGTCATATTTATGCAAAGATCTGGCATGATGAAGAGACAGGGATTCTTGGAAGAAAAGGAAAAATGGGCAGAGTCATTTATATGACTAATGTAGGCACAATTCCTGAACAAACAGCCGTATTGGTAAAAGTCGGAGATCACCCGGTTGGCACGATTGAAGAAGCTTTTCTCGAGAAATTGCGTCCCGGAGATATTTTTGTTCTTGGTGGTCAGGTCTATCAATTTAAATTTAGTCGAGGGATGGTTGCCCAAGTTGCTGCAAGTGTTAATAGACCACCAACAGTACCTTCTTGGTTTTCGGAAATGTTGCCTTTAAGCTTCGATTTAGCTCTTGAGATTGGAAAATGTAGAAAATTACTTGCAGAAAAATTTTATCACGGTAAAAAGAAAGAAGAGATCATTGCATTTATTCATGAGTATCTTTACGTTGACGAGCATGCCGCTGAAGCCATCTATCGATATTTTTATGAACAATATTCATTTGCGCAAATTCCTTCTTCGACCCGAATCATCGTGGAGCATACTATTAATGAAAAAGGATTACACTATACTATTTTTCATGCCTTATATGGAAGGAGAGTGAATGATTCGTTGAGCAGAGCTATTGCCTATGCCGTTGGAAAAACACAGCATCGAGATGTCGAAATCGGAATTAATGATAATGGCTTTTACGTTCATTCAGAAAAACGCGTTGACGTTCTTGCCGCGTTTAAATTGTTAAAATCAATAGAACTGAGAGTGGTCATGGAAAAAGCAGTTGATCAAACCGAGGTATTGCGAAGAAGATTTCGACAATGTGCAGAACGATCGTTGATGATTTTACGTCATTACAAAGGTCATACGAAGCGAGTAGGGAGACAACAAGTTTCTTCGATGATTTTACTTAATGCCGTCAAGCGTATTAGTGATCATTTTTGTATTTTGAATGAAGCTCGCCGAGAAGTTCTTGAAGACGTGATGGATATTGAAAATACCACTAAAGTCATCGAAGGAATTGAGAAAGGAATTATTAAACTTGAGATCATCTCGACAAAAACGCCTTCTCCCTTTGCGTTTTCATTGATGGCACAGGGCTATTTAGATGTGATGAAGATCGAAGATCGTGTTGAGTTCATTAAACGAATGCATGAACGCGTGATGAAAAGCATTCCGAAGTAAAACACAACATTTAAATATCGTCATAGACTCTTTCACGTCAAAGGTGTTGGTGTTGAAAAAGAGCGTATTGATTGTTGAAGATGAGGAACACATTGCCGCTGCGCAATCGCTTATTCTTAAAGTGGAATATGATGTTCATCACGCAAAAGATGGAGAAGAAGGGTGGAAAAAAGCCCAAGCATTGAAACCGGATGTTGTTGTTCTGGATATCATGTTACCAAAAATGAATGGACTCGATGTTTGCAAAAAGATTAGAAGTGATACCCAGCTTAGCTCTACGAAGGTCGTGATGGTTACGGCAAAAGACCACACGATTGATGAAATGAGGGGCATCGGAAGTGGAGCTGATGATTACATTATGAAGCCATTTGAAGCCGAGGAATTGCTTCATGTGGTGCGTCAAGTCTTACGTAAATAGTTTCTCCCGATGGTGTTTGGTATTATCGATATTCACCGGATTTTTTATGTACTTGGATTGCCTACTGGGGAACTTATTAAGATTCTCTTTGAATTCTTTATTTTTACTCTCATCACCTATATGGTTGTTTCTGAATATACTCGTGATCCCCGCCGGGAATTGCGCTATTTAGCTGCTGCCTTCGGTTCATTATCTTTTCATAAGCTCGTTTCGAGCGTTATCCTTACTTCCGTGTTATACGGGGGGCTTGGTATGACGACGTATCAATACTATTTTTATTTGATGAGTCATGTGATGGAAGTATTCGCTCTTATTTTACTCTCTCACGCCTTTCTTTTCCCCTATATATCAAAAGGAAGAAATAAGATCTGGAAGGCAAGTATCTTTCAAACCATTATCCTCGCGTTTGTTTATGGATCTCTTCAGCTGTATGGGTTGTATGAAATATTCTCTCTGAGCGACCACCATCTCACTCAAGCAAACTTTTTTGGAGGGATTGTGTTCAATATTATGGAAATTACTCTCTTATCGTATTCCATTTATACTCTTCTTTCTATTACAAAAAAAAAGGGAACGATACGAAGTACCGCAATTGCCTTCTTAGTGTATCTTGTTGGTCCGTGTCTTGAGCTTGTCAACATACTCTTTTTTGGTAACTCAAACGCCAGTTTGCTCGTTGCTCATGAACCATTTCCCTTAATGGCAATTATTCTCTTTACCCGAGTTATTTATTTGAAACTCGTGGATAAAGCGTATCTTCAAAAACAGCTTGTTCATGAAAAGGAATTGGGAAAAATGAAAGATCAGTTCGTCTCAACAGTTAGTCATGAATTGAGAACCCCCTTAACCTCTATTAATCTCTATGCTGGACTTTTGAAAGATGGCCAGCTGGGAACTCTTTCAAAAAAACAAAAAGAAGCAATGACTGTTATTAAGGATGAAACCAAGAGGCTCTATGAGTTGATTAGTGATATTCTTGATCTCTCAAAATTAGAACACAAGAAGGTTTCTTTAGTCATGAATTATTTTAACCTCTCTGATTTTGTCAATAATACTATTTGCCATACACTTGCTGCCGAAAAGGGAATAGCAATTATTTCTACTCTTAATTCTCGATTTTTAATATGGGCAGATGAATCAAAATTCAAGCAGGTGATCATTAATTTGTTATCAAACGCGATTAAATTTACGGATTCTGGAGGAACAATTACGCTCTCTGCTTCTCGAACATGGGGAGAAGTTTCTATTCATATAAGAGATACCGGAAGAGGAATTGCAAAAGAAGACGTCGTAAAAATATTTGAGAAGTTCTATCAAACCGCATATTATATGACGAGAAAAGAAAAAGGAACGGGCCTTGGTCTTGCTATTGCCAAGGAATTAGTTGACCTTCATGGTGGGAAAATTACTGTCGAATCTGAAGTGGGAAAAGGATCTTGCTTCACCATTACCATTCCCCAACCCAAAAACTTATAAAAAACAATACGATCATATCGATCATGATTATTGGACTTACAGGGAATCTCGGAAGTGGGAAAACAACTATTGCGGAGATGTTTAAGAAAAAGGGGTTTTTTGTAGTTGATCTTGATGTCGTCGGTAAAGAAATTCTTAAAAAAGGTCAGGGAGCGTATCCTAAAGTTGTCAAGTATTTCGGTACCACTATTCTTGATAAGTCTGGTGAGATTGATCGGAAGAAATTAGCAGATCTTATTTTTACTGACGGAAAAAAGTGGGCATCACTCTGCGCTATCTCTCATCCTCTTATTCGAGAGCACATGATTGAGATTATCAAGAAAAATAAAAATAAAAACATTTTGTTTGATGCATCGATGTTAATTGAGGCGGGAGTCAGCGATTTAGTCGATAAGATTGTGGTAGTTAAAATTGATCCCTCTGTTCGAGATGAACGTATGATGCAGAAAAACATGAACCTTGAACATGCCAAACTCCGTCTCCAGCGTCAAATGCCTCAAGAAAAGAGAGAGAAATATGCTGATTTTATTATTGATAATTCAGGACCATTACAACGAACACGTAATCAGGTGAACATGGTGTTGAAGAGGGTGTTATGAAAACTGCTATTTATGCAGGAACATTTGATCCTGTAACGTATGGACACATTGAGGTGATTAAGAGATCATTACATCTCTTTGACCATATTATTATTGCGATCGGAACTCATCACGACAAGAATCCTTTGTTTACCGTTGAGGAGAGAACACAATTGATTACAGAGGCGTTGAAGGGAATGAAAAGAGTTACTATTGAATCCTTTGATGGACTTCTTACTGATTTTGCTCATCATAAAAAGTGCTCGATTATTATTAAAGGGTTACGTGCAGTATCTGATTTTGAGATGGAGTTTCAGCAAGCATTAACAAATAGAAAGATCGCAGAAGATATTGAAACTGTTTTTGTGATGACTTCGCAAGACTATGTCTATCTGAGTTCATCGTTGGTGAAAGAAATCGCTGCTCATCATGGACCTCTTGATCCCTTTGTTCCTAAACATGTTGAACTGCAACTTCGAAAGAAATTTCGTTGAAGATTTTCGAAATGTTTATATATCATAAAAATTTGAATATTCCTCGAGGTGTTACCTATGGATAAGCGTATTGGAAATTATTCTTTTGTGATTGGTGTTCTTCTTGCGTTGGTATTGGGGCTTTTTCATGAGCCATTGAAGGCGGCAAATGCGCTTCCGTGGTTAACCTCTTTAGTAATCCTCTTTGGTCTTATCGTTGGGTTTCTCAATGTTACGGGGAAAGAAACGAAGGATTTTCTTTTCGCAAGCGGCATACTTACTATTGTAGTGTGGACAGGTGCTCAGGGAGTAACGGGTGGCATCGGTCTGGGAAGTGTAGAGGTTATTGGTCCGTTCCTTCAAGGCGTTTTGCAGAATATTCTTGCCTTTATTGTTCCTTCAGTGATTGTTGTTGCCTTAAAGCAGATCTCGCGGCTCGCACGTACAAAATAATATTTTGTTATGGAGATTTTGCCCGGAATTGTCGCCAAGGATCTCTGCGTGGTCGTTGGCGATACTATTATTTTTTCTGATGTTCATATTGGCTTGGAAGAAGCTCTTAATAAACAAGGCATCTTGATTCCTCGATTTCAATTTAACGAATTGGTTGTTCGAATCAAAAAAATCTTAGATGACGCTCATCCTTTCCGTGTTGTCATCGCTGGAGATCTCAAACATGAATTTGGCACTATATCAAAGCAAGAATGGCGTCATACACTGCAATTTCTTGATTTGCTTCAACTCTATGCACATGAAATTGTTCTTATTCGCGGTAATCATGATACCATTCTTGGTCCATTGGCAGAGAAAAAAGGACTGATGATTGTTGACCACTATGATCTTCATGGAGTAAGCATCTTTCATGGGAATTCACTTCCAAAGAATATTAATGGTGACGTCATTATTATCGGTCACGAACATCCCGCAATTACATTACGTGATGGTCCTCGTTCTGAGTTGGTCAAATGTTTTCTTGTTGGACAGTACAAGAAAAAGAAAATTATTGTCTTACCCTCTTTTAATTTAGTCACTGAAGGATCTGATGTGATACAAGAAAAACGATTGGGTCCGTTTTTATCTGGAAATCTAGGAGATTTTATAGTGTATGTGGTAAGTGATCAGATTTATAAGTTTGGAAAACTCAAAAGACTTATGACCTAATGATATGCGCTGCTGATGACATCTGCTTTTGAGATGATGCCAATAATCTTTCCTTCGCTGCTCACTACGATCACAATAGGATAAAACTTGAGGAGATCAACTGCGACTCGAACAGATGCATTTTTAGAAATTGTTGGTGGAGGATCTTTCATGACTGATCGAACCTCCAGTGCAGAATTCTTTGACGAGGAAATCACTTCAAGAAGAATTGTTTCTGAAATCAATCCAACTGTTCGTTCATGTTCAATAACGGGGATCTGGGAAATATTAAATTTTTTCATCTTCTTTATTGCTTCATCAATAGAATCTGATGGAGAAAGACTAATTATTTTTTTATTCATGATTTGATATGCCTTTAATTCTCGTGCGCCAGTCAGAGAATGCAATGCCTCAAAGATTTGTTGTGCTTTTGAATATGCAGGATCAATTCTGCCTGATTCAATTTTTGCGATCAATGATTGGGATACATGCGCAAGTTTTGCGAGCTCGACTTGAGAAATACCTAGGCGTTTTCTTACGTCTTTAATTTCACTCAGATCAGTCATATCTCGTATAAGTACCTCTTTCTTTATATTCTTTTCGGAATAAGTAACTCTTAAGTAACAATTATTAAGAAAGACTGTGGAGGGGAAAATAATATTCTAAAAGGAATAATTCTTTCATGAACTTATTTAAAGCGGCTACGTATTGATTATGGATAGTGAGGGTGATGACATGAAAACAGGACGATATTTATTTACCAGCGAGAGTGTTGGACCGGGACATCCGGATAAAATGTGTGATCAGATTGCAGATTCAATTCTTGATGCGGTTATGAAAGATGATCCCAATGGAAGAGTCGCTATTGAATGTTTGACCAAAACAGGTTTTGTTCATGTTGCAGGTGAGCTCACTACTTCTACCTATGTTGATATTCCTCAAGTAGTACGAGAAACCATTAAAGAAATAGGATATGATGATCCCCACTATGGTTTTGAGGGAGAAACATGCGCCGTTCACATTTCCATTTCTCAGCAAAGTCCTGATATTAGCGTAGGTGTTTCTGGTGAAGGTCTGTACAAAGAACAAGGTGCGGGAGATCAAGGGCTGATGTTTGGCTATGCAACGAATGAAACTCCTCAATACATGCCACTCCCTATTGTTCTTGCCCATAAACTTCTTCAGGAATTGGAGATATTGCGGAAGCAAAAAATATTAACCTATTTGCGTCCTGATTGTAAAAGCCAAGTGACTGTCGAATACCTTGATGGGCGACCAATCCGAGTGCACACTGTTGTTGTTTCTACCCAGCATGATGCAGCAGCTCCATACGATACCATTCGAACTGATATCATCTCGAAATTAATTAAGCCGGTCTGTGGAAAATGGTTGGATGATCGAACAATCTATTATGTTAACCCTACTGGAAGATTTGTCGTTGGTGGGCCAGCAGCTGATGCAGGGGTGACGGGAAGAAAAATTATTGTTGATACGTATGGAGGTCACGGAAGTCATGGTGGCGGTGCTTTTTCGGGAAAAGATCCAACGAAAGTGGATCGGAGCGGTGCCTATGCTGCACGGCACATTGCAAAAAATGTAGTTGCTGCAGGATTGGCAGATAAATGCGAAGTGCAGATTGCGTATGCCATTGGTGTCGCGGAACCTGTTTCTTTGTTGGTGAGTACCTATCGAACAAATAGAATTCCGGAAGAGAAAATTGCTGAGCTAGTCAGGAAGCATTTTCCTCTTAAACCTGCAGATATTATTAAGATGTTAAATTTGAGGAGACCAATTTTCAAAAAAACTGCATGCTATGGACATTTTGGAAGGGACGAGCCGGAATTTACCTGGGAGCATCTTGATAAAGTAGATATTCTGAAGAAAGAAGCAGGGCCATTAAATATTGCCGAGAAGGAAGGGATTGACGTTCCTCTCGATTAATGTTTATTCTCCTTCGAATTCGACGAGATGGAAGACAGGATACCCTGCTTCTTTGATTTTTTTTGTTCCCCCTAAATCAGGGAGATCAACAATGGCAGCAATTTCGATAACTTTTCCACCTAATTTCTCAACAAGTTTGCATGCAGCAAGTGCTGTTCCTCCTGTTGCAATGAGGTCATCGATGATAATCACTTTATCTCCTTTCTTGATGGCGTCCTTGTGAATCTCGACCGTTGCTGTTCCATATTCAAGATTATATGATTCTTCAATAGTTTCTGCCGGTAATTTTCCTTTTTTTCTTACTGGTACGAATCCTTTACCCAACTGATACGCTAATGCTCCACCAAAAATAAAACCGCGAGATTCAATACCCACAATGCAGGAAACATCTCTTCCTTGGTATCGTTTTGTAAATCCATCAATAACTAGTTTGAGCCCAATGGGATCTCCCAGTAAGGTGGTAATATCTCTGAACATGATCCCCTTTTTTGGCCAATTAGGAATAGTTCGTATTTTTGATTTTATGAGCGATTCTGCCATCATTTTTTTAGTTGTGGTCGTCTATAAAAACTTTGCCATATCTTTTTAAAAGAAAATTCATTCTCTTATTCTATGATCATCCAAGGAAAACAGTATCAAACAGTGTGGATGGATGCCGGAAGAGTATGGATGATTAATCAACTTTTGTTGCCTCATCGCTTTGATATTGTCAGTTATGGTGATTATAAAGAGATTGCCCGCTCAATCAAGGCGATGATTGTTCGAGGAGCTCCAGCGATAGGAGCAACCGGGGCCTATGGTCTTGCTATTGCGGCGTTAAATTATTCTGGTTCTGATCTTTCTGAATTTTTTCTCTTTTTGAAAGAAGCAAAAAAAACTCTGGCGTCTGCCCGCCCTACGGCATATGATTTGTTTTACGCGCTCGATACTGTTGAACAATCTATTATCTCTGCGAAAAATGTTGACGAAGGAAAACTATTTGCGGTGAATTCTGCAAAAGAGTATGCACGACAATCTGCTGAACAGTGTAAAAAAATAGGTGAGTTCGGGAATGAATTAATTCGGGAAAAATCAAGAATTTTAACTCATTGCAACGCTGGTGCATTAGCGTGTGTTGATTATGGTACTGCGCTTTCTCCTCTTCGTTTTGCACACCACTCTGGAAAAAATATTTTTGTGTTTGTTGATGAAACAAGACCTCGACTTCAAGGAGCATTGTTAACGGCGTACGAACTCGCTGAAGAAGGAATTCCTCATGCGATCATTGCAGATAATGCAGCCGGATATTTTATGAGAAAGGGAGAAATTGATGCTGTCATTGTAGGTGCAGATCGCATTGCGCGTAATGGAGATGTTGCCAATAAAATAGGTACATATGAAAAAGCAGTTGTTGCCAAAGAAAATAGGATTCCTTTTTATGTTGCAGCACCAACATCGACTTTTGACCTTCATTGCGAATCTGGAAATGATATCCCTATTGAAGAACGCAGTGCTGAAGAGGTTTTATCTCTTTCTTCGGGGATTTCTACTTTGAGAATTGCTCCCGAGAAAAGTTCTGCGCGAAATCCTTCGTTTGATATCACTCCTGCACGTTTTATTACTGGCATTATTACCGAAAAAGGAGTTATTCGTGCAGATGAAACAGACATCGAACAATTGTTTAACTGATTATTGACGTTTTATAATCTTGTCTGCATCGACATTCTTCAACTATTTTCAAGCGGGGAATTGTTTCAATCAATAATTTCTTTACTTTTTCGGCATTTTGTTTAAAGACGTTGAGAACTTCACTAATATCGACTGATCTATTTTCCATCCAGCAATCATAATCCGTTGCCATACATACAACTGCATAGCACATTCCTACTTCTCGTGCAAGAACGCATTCAGGAACAGTTGACATGTTAATGACATCAGCATTCCATTGTCTCCAGAGATGGGATTCTGCACGAGTCGAAAATCGTGGACCTTCGATCGTTATCACTGTTCCTTTGTTGTGATGAGGAAGAGAAAGATTTTTTGCTGTTATTGCAAGTGTTTCTCTCATGTGTGGACAAAACGGATCTGCCATGGGAATATGACAAACATGATCTTTTTCGTAAAAGGTTGATTTTCTTTTTGTTGTTCTATCAATAAATTGATCAACAATGACAAAATCTCCTGGTTTGATGTCCTCTCGCAATG
>JAHFLI010000092.1 GCA_023255615.1 Candidatus Woesearchaeota archaeon | reverse complement strand
ACAATACCTGCTTCTGCTGCTTCATCAATACCATCACGGAATGGAAAAAATGCATCAGAGGCCATCACGGCACCTAATGATCGACCTTGGGATTTTTCCCGAGCGATTTTTACTGCATCAACACGAGACATTTGACCAGCTCCAATACCTACTGTTGTATTTTCTTTCGCGAACACAATGGCGTTTGATTTTACGTGTTTGTTGACGGCCCAGGCAAACAGCATATCTCTGATTTCTTCTTTGGTTGGTTTTCTCTCGCTCACGACTTTAAGATCCTTTGGTGTAATAACCGGCCAATTTCTGGATTGAATCAATACGCCACCAGTTACTGTTTTCATTTGAAATCCGTCTTCAGATTTCGACGTGTCTTCTGTTTCAAGAAGTCGAATATTCTTTTTCTCTTTGAGCAACGATAATGCATTCTTATCAAATGATGGGGCAATGACAACTTCAACAAAGATTTTGTTGATACTTTCTGCAACTTTTTTGCTACAAGGCTTGTTCAGCGCAATCACGCCTCCAAAAGCCGACAACGGATCTGCTTCATATGCTCGAGAAAACGCTTCCTCAATTGAAGAGGATGTTGCCACTCCGCTGGGATTTGTATGCTTAATTATTGCAACTGTTGGCGCTGAAAAATCTTTTACCAATTCAAACGCTTCGTTCACATCAAGGATATTGTTGAATGAGAGTTGTTTTCCATGTAATTGGTGTGAAAAACAGACTGAAGATTCTTTCTTTTTCAATTCACGATATAATGCGCCTTTTTGATGTGGATTTTCTCCGTATCGGAGATCTTCAACTTTTTTGTAGGTTAATGTCAATAATTCAGGAAATCCTTTGGTGTCCGCAAGCGAACTGAAATAATCGTTAATAAGTGCATCATACCGAGAGGTATTGGAGAACGCTTTTGCCGCTAAGCGTAATCGTGTTTCAATCGAGAGAGATTGTTTTGTCTTTAATTCTTCACTAATATTTCCATACTCTTTGGGGTCAACAACAACTGCAGTATATTTATAATTCTTGGCTGCCGCTCGAATAAGCGAAGGACCACCAATGTCGATATTTTCAATCGCTTCCTCTTCCTTAATTTTTTCCTTTTGGGAAATCGCTTCAAAGGGATAGAGATTAACAACAACAAGATCTATAGGACTAATATTGTTTTTTTTCATTTCTTGAATATCTTTCGGATGGTCTCGACGTGCTAAAATTCCTCCAAAAATTTTCGGATGAAGTGTTTTCACGCGACCATCCATCATTTCAGGTGATTGAGTAAACTCAGAAATTTCTTGAACAGCAATTCCGTTTTTTTTGAGAAGAAGAGCAGTACCCCCTGAAGAGATAATGTCAATGTTAAGCTTTTGAAGATCTTTAGCGAAATCAACTATTCCTTCCTTGTTATAGACAGAAAGCAATGCACGCTTGATTTTGCTCATTCCATCACCGTGACTTTATTATTTTCCACCTTAATTTTTCCTTCCATGAACAATCGAATACCTCTTAGAATGATGTCCTGCTCAACGAGCTGAACTTTCTTCTTCAATGAATCAGCAGTTTCTTCGTCATCAACAGAAACAACTTCTTGTAAAATAATAGGGCCAGTATCTCGTCCTTCATCAACAAAATGTAATGTTGCACCCGTTTCTTTTTCTCCTGCATCAAGGACAGATTGATGAACATCTAAATCCATTCCCCCCGCAAATTTTGGCAAGAGAGATGGATGGATGTTCATTATTTTGTAATGCCATCGATAGACAAACCAATGAGTGAGAAAACGCATAAATCCAATGAGAAGAACAAGATCAACGCCTTTTTCTTTAAGGAGACGATCAACTTCATGATCAAATTGCTCTGTTGTTTTATCTTTTGAACTCACAAACACAATAGGAATTTTGTACCGTTGAGCTCGATCAGCAGCCCCGCATTTTTCTTTATTGACAATAACAATAGAAATTTCAGCATCAAGCAATCCATCTTCGATTTCGTCAATGATTGCCTGCATGTCCGTTGCGTTGGTCGATGCAAGAATGCCCAGTTTAATCATAGGAAATTTCAACAAAATACTCTTTATAAATGTTGTTGCCGATAGGCATACAACGTGTTCTCAAGAAGGCAGGCAATCGTCATCGGACCAACGCCTTTAGGAACCGGTGTGATAAACCCAGCAACGGTTGATGCTGATTCAAAATCGACATCTCCAACGAGCGTATTGTTGAGACTGTTTATTCCCACATCAATTACGACAGCTCCTTTTTTTATCATGGAGCCGGAAATAAGTTTTGGTTTTCCAACAGCGCTAACGAGGATATCTGCTTGTTTCGTGTAATACTCCAATGGATGGGTACGAGAGTGGCACATGGTAACGGTTGCTCCATGTTGTTGCAGCAACAAAGAAATGGGTTTTCCAACGATATTTGAGCGTCCGACAACGACTGCATGTTTTCCTGAGATGTGAACTCCCGTTGATTCAATAAGCTTCATAATGCCGCGAGGTGTCGATGGAACTAAGCGATTATCTCCAACGAGAAGATTTCCCATATTAATGGGGGTGAATCCATCCACGTCTTTGTTGGGGTAAATGGAATCGATAACGAGGCGCTCATTAATATGTGCAGGAAGTGGTAATTGTACTAAGATGCCATGAATTTTCTTATTTTGGTTTAATGCATCGATCTGATTCAGAAGTTTTAATTCACTCACGTCCTCAGGAAGTTCAATCAATACAGAGTAAAAGGCTACTTGCTGACACGCTTTCTCCTTTTTTTTGACATACAGAAGAGAAGCAGGATCTTTTCCAACGATAATGACCGCTAATCCTGGTTTTGGCAATAATGAAGAGGATTCTTTTTTTATTTGTGCAGTCATTTCTTCCGCAATTTTTTGTCCATCGATAATAGTTGCGCTCATTGAAGTATCCCTAGACCAGGATATAATGGAAATCCTCGACAAAGCTCTTTAATCTCGGTTTTGATTTTTGCAATCCGTTGGGCATCTTGGTAATGGTCAACGACGGTTGCAATTCCTTTGGCGATAACTTTCATTTCGCTCTCTTTCATACCTCGCGTCGTTACTGCCGGAGTTCCCAAACGGATTCCTGAAGGATTAAACGGACTCCCTGGCTCAAAAGGAATAGTGTTTTTATTGGTGTGAATATTGGCAGCATCAAGCACCATTTGAATTTCTTTTCCTTTTCCCGTCAAATTCTTTTTCGATAAATCAATGACCATCAAATGATTATCCGTACCATTCGTTACCAGACTAACACCTAATTTCATTAATTCATCGGCAAGGGCTTTTGCATTCTTGACAATTTGTTTTGCATACTCTTTGAAATTCGGTTGCAGTGCTTCTTCAAATGCGACAGCCTTTGCGGCATTCACATGATCATGAGGACCACCTTGTATGCCAGGAAATACATTGAAGTCAATTAATGATGCGAGATCTTTTTTACCTTCTGGATGATATTTATTTTTATACCGATCTTCTTTTTTGCACATAATTATTGCTCCACGAGGACCGCGAAGTGTTTTATGGGTAGTTGTCGTTACTACATCAGCGAACGGAACAGGACTTTCGTGAACACCTGTTGCGCACAATCCGGAAATATGAGAAATATCAGAAAAATGATATGCGCCTACTTCGTCGCAAATTTCTTGAAATTCTTTGAAATCGATCTTTCGAGGATATGCAGTGAGACCAGTAAGAATCATTTTTGGATTTGTTTCTTTTGCTTGCTTTCGAATGCTATCCATATCGAGAAGATGTGTTTTTTTGTCGACTGTGTAGGGATGCACATTAAATAATCTCCCGGAGAAATTGACCGGACTTCCATGAGTTAAATGACCACCAGCAACTAAATCAAGACCCATGTAATGGTCCCCTGGGTTCAACAATGCAAAGAACACAGCCATATTTGCTGGACTTCCTGAATAGGGTTGAACATTGACGTGTTCACAACCAAACAATTTTTTCGCGCGTTCGATGGCAAGGTCTTCCATGATATCAACAAATTCTTGTCCACCATAATATCGTTTTTGTGGATATCCTTCTGAATATTTGTTCGTAAACACAGACCCCATTGCTTGTAACACTGCCTTAGAAACAAAATTCTCTGAAGGAATAAGTTCTACTCCTTCTCGTATGCGCCCCAACTCTTTTTGAATCAACTCTGCAATTTTGGGATCGCTTTCCGTAATATCCCTCATTAAATCCATAGGTTTATGCATCAGGAAACTCTTTATATATTTTTCTGTACTCGAATAACTCTTTTTTGAGTAATAATGATGTTCATAGGGATATCATGTTGTTCATGAGGGAACTTTTTTTGGAGTTGGGCTTCAAAACACAATCCTATTTTTATTCCCTTTCTATTTCTTAGGAAGATGTCGTAATGTCCATATCCATACCCGATGCGATACCCTTCCATATCAAATCCTATCCCCGGAACAAGGATACAATCAATCTCTCCGTTGTACCTATTTTTATTGATAGGTTCTGGAATTCCAAATTTTCCCGGCGAAAGTTCATTGACCGATGAGAGTATACATGGTACTATTTGGTTATCAATCATCACAGGAACAATTATCTTTTTTGTATTGATATTCTTCTCGATAAATTCTCTTGTCGACACTTCTTCTCGAATTGAAACGTAGCACAATACTGATTTTGATTTTTTTATCTCAGGTAACAATTCCAAACATCTAAGAATTCCCTTGCTTTTCTCTTCTCTTTCGTGATCACTGAGCGCTTTTCTTTTTTTAATAAGTCGGAGTCGCAGTTCTTTCTTCATGAGCGTATTTTTTTCATATGATCAATTCTTTTTTGAATCAGCGCTTTTGTTCCAATATCTTTTCTATGAAATACGGGACCTGTAATTGAAGAGACTGCATGTTCAGCAATTTTTTCTGCATCATTGATCGACGATGCAATGCCGACCACAGCAACGGCACGTGATGAACTCATAATGAGTCCCTCTTTTTTTTGATCAGCTGATGCGTAATACATTTTTGCATCTTTTGGAACATGAGAAACATCAATTCTTTGATTCTTAACCGGATGATCCGGGTATCCTTGAGGAACTGCATATTTACACACGGTGGCCTTCTTCTGAAAGGTAAGAGAAAGTTTTCCTAATCCCTCATTGATAATTGATTGACAGATCTCAACAAAATCTGTTTCCAGAATAGGTAGAACATTCATGGTTTCTGGATCTCCAAATCGTGCATTATAT
>JAHFLI010000091.1 GCA_023255615.1 Candidatus Woesearchaeota archaeon | reverse complement strand
CGTTATACTCATGTTCTCACCCATAATCGTTTGATTTCAATACTGATTGCGTTATCGAGCACCCTGATGTATCTTGGACAGGGTGTGAAAGGAAGTTCATTCAGCTGACAATAATTTATAAGACTTTCTTTTTCATCATTATTTTTGAAAAGGATAACTACGACAATGCTTGGATGATCAGGGTACAGAATGTCGAAGGATGAAAGGTCTGCAATAATTTTTTTCCGATGTTCTTCAAAGAACGCATATTTTTTATCGAGGTCATTAAGTTCATTTTTCAATTTTTCAATGCATGTCGAATCAAATTGTTCATAGGGCTCTGAATCCGTAACATACTGGTCATCATCAAATGCAAAAAAACCCCCATAACCTACTTCGATCGGTTTCCATTTCCCAAACGAACAGACAATAAAATCATTTGTGGAAGAGTCGTATAATTGAGAATGACCAATGCATCCCGTCACATCTTGTATAACGTTGACTTTTCCTTTACATCGTTCGTAAATTTCCTTCTGAGGTTGTTGGGCAAAATATCCTCCAGGTTGTTGATAGATGATGCAATCTGCCATTTTACTTTTGTTCTTGAGGTCTTCAATGTCAATAACTGCATAAGTAGTCTTTATCTCTTCGACGGTACAGTCTAACTTTTTTGGAATTTTTTTGTATGATAACCAACCGCCTTGATCTGGTATAAGGCAATGTTTTCCTCTAATGAGTCTACAAACGGATTCAATAGCATCATCTCCTGAAGGCGTAAGAAATATATGTTTTTTCTGAGTCAATTGTTGTAATTGAGATTTTATTGATTGCATAGTCTCATGAACATTCAAGGATATATAAAACTTCAATCCAAATAGAAGTTATGGACAATTATTTATATATGGCTGCATTACATACGGTGTGGTGATAGATATGAAATCAATGATTAAGATATTCACAATAGGATTTGTTTTGGCTCTGCTTATTATTTCCGGATGTTCTTCTTATACAGAAAAAAAGGAGAGTGAAAAAACTCCGATTCAAAAAACACAAAGTACAGAAAATAAAGAGACATCTTCATTAAAGAAATTCTCTTCGGTTGATGAACTTAATGCATATGTGAAAGAAAATTCTGTAAATCAAGGCCCCCTATTTTTGAAAAGAGGAGGTCCAATGATGGAAGCTGCCGTGACTGATGTAGCAGGAGGCGCTCCTCAGGCTGGCCAAAAAGCATCAGAATATTCTCAAACCAATGTTCAAGTAGAAGATGTAGATGAAGGTGACTTTGTAAAAAATGATGGTACGTATATCTACGTTCTTGCTCAAGACAAATTAGTTATTGCTGATGCGTTTCCTGCAGAGAGTGCCAAGATTATTTCTCAAACTGATCTCAAAGGCTCTCCTCGAGAACTTTTTGTCAATAATGATCGTGTTGTTGTGTTTACCGATGATTATTCTGAAGTCATGAGCCTTGCTCAGTTCGACTTTGTGCCGCGTCCAACTTCTGAACCACGAACCCATGCACTTGTTTTTGATATTTCAGACAAAGAACATCCAACATTGCTCAAAGACTATACTGTTGATGGATACTACTTTCAGTCGCGTATGATTGGAGATTATGTCTATATGATTTCAAAGAAAGATGTTGGATTTTATGGTGTAGGTATTTTTCCTCCAATGATAAAGGAATCTGGATCGCGGGTTGTATTGCCTGACGTCTATTATTTTGATAACCCCCAAAATAGTTATGTGTTCCATACTATCTCTTCCATTGATCTCAAGAACGAAGAGAATATCAACGCAAAAACATTCCTTCTTGGTTATTCTGATACGCTCTATGTCTCCGAGAATAATATGTATATTGCGTATCAGAAGAGTTATCCTTGGAGATGGTACAACACTCAAAATGAAGATCGCTTCTTTGACGTTATTGTACCGCTTCTTCCACAACAAGTAAAACAAGACGTCGAAGATATCCAAAACAACAAAAACTTCGATTCCTATGAGAAATGGGCAAAGATTTCTTCCGTTCTAGAAAAGATGTATAATACAATGGAAGAGAAAGAAAAGCAGAATTTTGTTGATGAGTTAAATAAGGCGGTTGATGATTATGAGATCAAGCAAGAAGTGGAGAGAAGAAAAACGATCATCCATAAGATTATAATCGATAATGGCGATATTGAATATGACAACGAAGCGGAGGTTCCGGGATATTTACTTAATCAATTCTCTCTCGATGAATTCGGTGGGAATTTGCGTGTTGCAACCACGACGGAATTATACTTTCCATCAGGCTCTGAAATGTACAACAATGTCTTTGTGTTTGACAACACTATGAAGGTTATTGGAAAAGTCGAAGACATTGCACCGAAAGAACAAATCTATTCCACACGATTTATTGCTGATCGATTGTATATGGTGACATTCCAACGAGTTGATCCGTTGTTCGTTATTGATTTGTCGGATCCTGAAAACCCCAAGATATTAGGCGAATTAAAAATTCCAGGTTTTTCTGATTATTTACATCCTTACGATAAAGATCACCTTATTGGAATTGGAAAAGAAACAGGATCAAATGACTGGGGCGGAATATCAACAAAAGGTGTAAAGATTGCTCTTTTTGACGTGTCTGATTTCGAGCACCCCAAACAAATCGATTCTTATGAGATCGGAGAATCGGGAACTGACTCGGAAGCGTTGCGAGATCATAAAGCATTTCTTTTTGACAAAAGAAATAATCTTCTCGTGATTCCCATACGTGAAGTAAAAGGTGATCGTGCGTACAATTCAAAATATGGGTATTATTATCAAAAAGTTTGGCAGGGCGCATACGTCTTGAATGTGAGTCCTGAGGAGGGTATTTCTGTCAGAGGAAAGATATCTCACGCAGAAGACGATGAACAAGATGAGTATTATTGGAACGCTCCAAGTGCAGTGAGACGGTCATTATATATGGATAATGTCCTCTATACAATCTCTGCTGAAAAAATCAACATGAATGATCTCAGTGACCTTAAAGATATCGGTGAGATTGATTTGCCTTTTACGCAAGATGAGTATTACAAATATCAGTGGTACTAATTTTCTTTTTTTTCCGTAAGATTTATATAATAAAAGTCACTACTAAAGGATAACAATTATAAAGGGAATCTCATTCCCAGAAGAAAAAGGGTTAAAACAGAATTCGCGAAGAGGAAGATCTCTGACATGAAAAAAATCATTATAATCAGTATATTACTTGTAATTTGCGCAGCTATTGGAGTGAGTGCTGCAGATATTACTCAGTCATCGCCAACTTTTACCTGGGCAAAATCTGCGTCGACAAGTATTTCTCAGGACATGACACTAACCAATACCGGGTCATCAGATTTTTCAAGTGTGTTTTTTACAACCTCTGATCTTATTTCTGGATCTGCTACTCTCAATGCAAATATTGTTGTTACACCGAATCCGGCAAGCCTTAATGCAGGACAAACAAAAACGGTTACGGTTACGGTGAGCACTATTCCTTTGTCTCAACCTACTGGAACCTATACAGGAATTCTTACTTCCCACTATAATGGAGATGAAACAAACTCAACCATTACGATTACTGTCGAGGATGCACGTTATGATATTACCTTGCCAAGTTCCATTCAGTTGACTGATGCAAAACGTGGTAAAACAATTTCGCGTGTATTCACGATAAAAAACGAGGGTAATGTTCAATTGACGAACGTTATTTTTGGATCTTCAATTCCTTTGAAATATGCACCTTCATTTGACCCCTCACCATTTACACTTAATCCATCAGCATCCAAACAAATCCAACTTGATCTTTCTATACCTGAAGGTGAAGATGTAGGAAATAAAAGCCTCGGTAGCATTTCTGTATCTAGTGCTCAGCATGATTTTGGTTCTCTTATTCCCGTTTCTGCTGATATCGTTAGTGCGTTGAGAATTGACCGCGTTGATGTGGCAGTTGGAAAATTTGGTGAGAAAGGTGTTGACGAAGGGGACACGTTTGAAGATGAAGCAGTTCCAGGCGACACGGTCGTTTTACGCGTTCGTCTAGAAAATTTATTTACGAGTCAAGAAGATGTTAAGATTAGAGATATTGAACTAAAAGGAACAATTCAAGAAGTTGATAATGGAGAAGATCTTGAAGTAACTCCCGATGACACGTTTGATTTAAACGCTGACAATAACGATGATGTTTACCTCACTTTTAACCTACCTCAGGATGCAGACGATGGAAATTATAATGTCCTCGTTGAAGCCAGTGGTGATGATGAGAATAGTAATTCTCAAGATGATACCTTTGAATTTTCCATTGATATCTCACGAAAATCTCATGAAGTACGTTTTACAAATGTTAATTTGGAAAAAACGGAAGTTAAATGTGGTGAAGATGCCCAATTAAATGTAGAAGCCCTTAATATCGGCAGAAAAGATGAGAGTACTATTAAAGTTGCGATTTCGTCTCCAAAGTTAAACTACGAAAAAGATGTTTCGGATATTTCTCTGGATTCTGCATCAGACGGGGATAATACGTACACAACTACGTTTAGTATTCCCATTCCTCAGGGTACCCAGGAAGGCAATTATCCAATAACTGCAAAGGTTTTTTATGATAGTTCCATCCTCGATGATTCAGATACGGTTCAATTAACAGTTAAGAATTGTAATGGTGTTCCTATCATTTCTCCTCAAAAAAATGTGACTACGGCGAAACCACCCGTTACGGTGACATTCCCGCAGAAAAATCTTACTCAGCCTGTACCCATTTCAACTGCGACGGAAAATGGACATACCCCTGTCGCTGAACCAACATCAGTCACCATCAGTTATGAGAATTCTTTTTTTGATTCTCAGGATTATGTTATTATTTTGGTCCTTACCAGTGTTGTCATTCTCCTCCTTATTGTTATCGTGATTGCTCACCTCGTTACCGATAAAAATAGTTATTAGATAGTGGTAAATTATATTAACTATTAAGATAGAGTGAAAAAACCACAAAGTTTATAAAGGTTAGGAGATTATTTCATAGAAAATAACGCTCAAAATAACAAAATCGTTGGGGGAATTTACATGAAGAAAGGAATCAAAATCGGACTTTTTTGTGTGTTAGTACTACTTTTTTCCAGTATCGCATGGGCTGTCGCACCACAAGTTAATACTATCGGAAATAAAGCGGTAAATGAAGGACAGACATTAACATTCACCATTACCGCGACTCCAGCAGATAGTGGCTCAACTGCATTTTCGCTCTTAAG
>JAHFLI010000090.1 GCA_023255615.1 Candidatus Woesearchaeota archaeon | reverse complement strand
CATTGTGACTGGAAGACCAAAAAAAGATGCGGATTTTGCATTAAAGCAGTTTACTGCGGTCAACTTTTTTGATATTGTTATTACGGCAGACGATGTCGGAGATCAAAAAAAACCACACCCTCTTGGATTGCGATTAGCCTTACGCAAATGGAATACTAAAGACGCCATCATGATTGGGGACAGTGTAGATGATATCGACATGGCAAAAACCGCTGGCATTCCAGCAATAGGGGTGTTACCTCCCGGAGTCAAAGGAGAACTAAAAGATCTTCTTCTGCAACATGGAGCAAAAGATGTCCTTGATACCATCAATGATATCGGTCGCGTGTTAGAATGAGGAAATCAATCATCAACAGAAAAACCAAAGAGACAGATATCTCTATCTCCCTTACCATTGACGGCAAGGGAAAATCAAAAATTTCTACTGGAATCAGATTTTTTGATCACATGTTAGAATCCTTTGCAAAACACGGGCTGTTTGATCTTACTCTCTCTGCAAAAGGTGATCTTGATGTTGATCAGCATCACACGGTTGAAGATGTAGGAATTGTATTGGGACAAGCATTCGAAAAAGCATTAGGAAAAAAAATTGGAATAAACAGGGCAGGATATTTTGTGTATCCGATGGATGAAAGTCTTGCGGTGGTTTCTGTTGATCTTGGAGGTAGACCATTTTGCATATTTGATGTAGAGGTCGGCTCAAAAAAAGTAGGTGATCTTGACGCAGAATTACTTCATGATTTTTTTATTGCGTTCTCTTCCAATCTAAAGTGCAACATTCATATTATGATGCCTTATGGAAGAAATCCCCACCATAAAACAGAAGCAATTTTCAAAGCGTTTGCGAAAGCAATGATGATGGCATGTTCGTTAAGTCGAGTAAAATCACTGCCGAGCACCAAAGGGAAACTATGATTGTTGTCGTTGATTATGGTTCTGGTAATATGAAGAGCGTGATGAATGCTCTCGATGCGTTGCTCGTTGACTATATGATCAGCGATAACGTCGAAGATATCAAGCAAGCGGACAAAATTATCCTTCCGGGAGTTGGTCACTTTGGACACGCCATGAACACATTGAAAGAAAAAAATCTTATTGTGCCCATTAAAGAAGCGATTAAAGAAGGAAAGCCCTACCTCGGTATCTGTTTGGGTTTGCAACTGTTGTTTGAAAGCAGCGAGGAGGCTCCCGGTGTTAACGGTCTTGGCATTCTCAAGGGATCAGTTATTCGATTTAAAGGGAAAATGAAAATTCCTCATATGGGATGGAATTCGATTGAAAAAAAGAAGGAACATTCGTTCCTCAAAGATATCTCAAACGGCACGTATCTTTATTTTGTGCATTCCTATTTTGTTGTTCCACAAGAAAAAGAAATTACCCTGACCACAACAGACTATGGAAAATCATTTGTGTCTGCCATCGCAACAGAAAATATCTTCGCCTGCCAATTCCATCCGGAAAAATCAGGGCAACTTGGCATTTCATTATTGCGGAGGTTTTGTGAAGAATGAAAGCAGTTTTCTTTGATATGGATGGCGTTCTGATTGATTCCTTTCAGGCCTGGTTTTCTACCCTCAATGCACTTCTGAAACATTTTGGAAAAAAACAATGGTCGTCAGAGGAATTTATACAAAGAGCGTGGGCAAAACCATTTGAGGATGTTGCCGCGGAATTTTTTAAAGGAATAGATCTGAACAAGATTGCTGAATTTTATTATGGACATTTGACTGGCTACGCCAAAAAAGTGAAGGTATTTCCAGTTGCTCCACGATTACTGAGCGAATTACAAAAAAGAAACATAACGATCGCTGTTGTCTCAAATAGCTATCATCAGATTACGGAATTAATGCTTAAAGCAGCGAAGTTGTATGACTATTGTGATCTCATCATTGGGGGAAATGAAGTGAAGCAAGGAAAACCTGCACCGGACATGATTCTTCTCGCCCTCAAAAAATTGCATCTTAAAAAAAATGAAGTGATCTTTATTGGAGACACTATCTATGATATTACAGCAGGAAAATCCGCTGGAGTACGCACCATTGGAATTGGCGTACAAGGAGATGACCGAGCTGAAAATCTGGGAGAGGTCTTTGAAAAACTATGCTTGCAAAAAGAATAATTTCGTGTATGGATGTTGATGCAGGAAGAGTGGTCAAAGGAGTTAAGTTTGTCAATATTCAAGATGTAGGGGATCCTGTTGTTCTGGCAAAAGAATATAACAATCAAGGAGCTGACGAATTAGTTTTCCTCGACATTACTGCGTCACATGAAAAAAGAAAAATTATGATTGATGTTGTACAAAATGTGGCATCGCAAGTGTTTATCCCATTAACTGTCGGCGGCGGAATCCGAACTATTGAAGATATGAAACGTTTACTCAATGCGGGAGCTGATAAGGTTTCTCTGAACACTGCAGCAGTTGAAAATCCTGATCTTATTTCACAAGGAGCATCGCAATTTGGATCGCAATGTATTGTTATTGCAATTGATGCGCAGAAAAAAGGAAAGTCATGGACCGTATACACTCATGGTGGAAGAACTGAAACCAAAAAAGATGTTATTGCATGGGCGAAAGAGGTCGAAAAACTGGGCGCAGGCGAAATTCTCCTGACATCTATGGACAAAGATGGTACGAAAGATGGATGCGATATTGAATTAACAAAAAAGGTAAGCGAACACGTCTCCATCCCCGTCATTGCTTCAGGCGGTATCGGGGAGTTGGACAATTTCGTTGATGCATTTACGAAAGGAAAAGCGGATGCCGCGTTAGCCGCTTCAATCTTCCATTACAAAAATTATACGGTATCAGAAATTAAACACTACTTACACAAAAAAGGAATCTGCGTGAGACAATGATTATTCCCTGCATTGATATCATGGGTGGAAAAGTCGTCCAACTCATTCAAGGAGAGAGAAAAATGCTTGAATTGAATTCTTATGAAGAGCTGGTGAACAAATTCAGAGGATTTGAAATCCAAGTTATCGATCTCGATGCGGCAAAAAATGAAGGATCAAATCTTCCATTAATAAAAAAGATCTGCAAAAAAATTCCGTGCCGTGTTGGCGGTGGTATCCGTGACATAAAAAAATCGAAAGAACTCATTGCAGCGGGAGCAAAAAAAGTGATTATTGGTACTCGCGCATTCAAAGAAGGAATTGTGAATAAGAATTTTCTCGAACAAATGAGGAATGAAATTGGTATTGATAGAATCATTATTGCGATAGATTCAAAAAAAGGAAACATTGTAACCGAAGGTTGGAGAGAAGATACGGGAATATCAGCTTTTTCGGTGATCAAACAGCTCGAACCGTATTGCTCAGAATTCCTGTACACCTATGTTGATAAAGAAGGAATGATGGAAGGAACTAATCTTTCTGTTTTTGAAAAACTAAGATCATTAACAACGAAAGAGCTCACTGCTGCTGGAGGCATTACTTCTCTCAGAGAAATAGAAAAATTGGAACGTCTCAGAATTAATTCTGCGTTAGGCATGGCACTCTATATGGGGAAACTCAAACTTGAAGATTTAGAAAAATTTAAAAGAGCATAAGGAACAGATTCATCATGGAACTTCAAAACGCTCGGGGAACAAGAGATTTTCTTCCAAAGGAAAAGATCGTTCGCGATGAAATCAGAAATACGCTAGTGTCGATGTTCGAACGGTACGGCTTTTCTCCATTAGAAACCCCTCTATTGGAACGATTCGAAGTATTATCCTCAAAATATGCAGGCGGTGAGGAGATTTTAAAAGAATCATTTAAACTCAAAGATCAAGGAAGTCGTGATCTTGGACTTCGCTATGATCTTACTGTTCCTCTTTCTCGGGTTATTGGAATGAATCCTCAACTCAAAATGCCCATTAAATTTTATCAGATCGGACAGGTCTTTCGAGATGGACCAGTGAGTACTGCTCGTTATCGACAATTTACTCAATGCGACGTTGATATCATCGGAGTAAAATCCATGTTAGCAGAGACTGATGTATTGGCTCTTGCAAAAGATGTCTTTTCCGCATTAAATGTAGAAGTTATTATTCGAATAAACAATCGTAAGGTGCTTAATGATCTTTTACATTATTGTGACATCAAAAAAGAACATCATGAAACTGTTATTCTTTCTATCGATAAACTCGAAAAAATTGGTTTATCTGAAGTGAAAAAAGAACTCAAACAAAAAAAAATAAGCGAAAAGGCAATACACCGCATTGAAGAAATTCTTTCTATCACCGGAACAAATAAAGAAAAACTCTCTGAGATAAAAAAAGCAATCGGCGAAACTCAGGGACTACAAGAGATTGATGAACTTCTCCAACATCTCGAAAGCATACATGTGGAGATTGTGTTTGATCATAGCCTTGCGCGTGGTCTATCCTATTATACGGGAACGGTCTTCGAAGTGAATAGCAAAGACAACATTGTTGCCAGCGCCATTTCCGCCGGAGGGAGATACGACGATATGATTGGATCTCTTCTCGGTCGAGGAGAATATCCTGCTGTTGGAATTAGTTTTGGCCTTGATCGCCTTTTTGATGTATTAATCAACGTAAAAACACCCAATAAAGTAGTAGTAACAAAACTCTATATTATTCCGATTCAGGAAACAACAGAGGCGCTGAAAATACTTTCCTTTTTTCGTCAAAATGGCATCTGTGCAGATATGGATTTCTCTGGTCGCGGCCCAAGTAAAAATTTAGATTTTGCCCATGCGCAGAAAATTCCATATGTTCTTTTTGTTGGAAAAAAAGAACTTGAGCACGGAAAAGTTAAACTCAGAGATATGATATCGGGTAATGAAGAACTGTTACCCAAAGAAGAGGTCTTGAAAAAACTGCAGGAGTAATTATTTCCAAAAATAGTCGTCGGTTTTTTGTGTTTTTTTCTCCACTGCGTAAATAGTATGGGTTAATTCAGTTGGCTGAAACCACAATTTTATTTCCCGCTCTGCTTCCTGTGCATTTTCCGAAGCATGAATGACATTCTCGAACATTCCTGTTGTTGAATGAATGCGTCCAAATTTTCCTCTGATGGAAGTAGGTTCTGCTTTTTCGGGATGAGTTGCTCCACAGGCATTGCGGATCTTTGATGTTGCATCTTCACCTTCATAGACGAGCGCAAGAAGAGATTTCGTGTGGTGAAAATCACCCATAATATAACGAATAAGGTCAGTAAAGAATTCTTTATCTTTAAGATGATGATAATGTTCTTTTGCAAGTTCTTTCGTTACATGAACAACTTTTGCACCAACAAGATGTAACTGAAGTCGTGAAAGTTCGCTAATAACATCGCCCGTCAACGCTCTCGCCATTCCATCAGGCTTGACAATGACCAAACACTGTTC
>JAHFLI010000089.1 GCA_023255615.1 Candidatus Woesearchaeota archaeon | reverse complement strand
AAAGAGGTTGTTTGGCTCGCATGTTCGTGCTCGTTCTGCACGCATGCAGCGCGCAGAATTGTCAATGAGACTTATTGCATACAATATTAGAGTTGTTTTAGCTCTTACTTTCTACTAAGCCGGATGTCGGGGATAATAATACTTATATATGAAGAAAACTCAATCAGGGTATGCATATTCGTTCATTAACACTCACCAATATCCGTTCATATACGAATCAGACGTTAT
Source organism: Candidatus Woesearchaeota archaeon (assembly GCA_023255615.1). GTDB lineage: Archaea > Nanobdellota > Nanobdellia > Woesearchaeales > JACQSR01 > JACQSR01. Next base: position 5,142 of record JAHFLI010000089.1, on the reverse strand, counting down.
CTTTTCCCAACGGCTCTGTGTTACTGTCGGGAGACATTGGTGCCGGAAAATCAACTATCCTTCTTGCCATTGAATTTGCACTCTTTGGATTAAAACGAGGAGAACTATCAGGATCTTCGTTATTGCGTCACGGAAAACGCGAAGGATCAATTGAACTTTCTTTTTTGATTGATGAAAAGGAAGTATTTATTCAGCGAACATTGAAGCGAGGAAAAGATGATATCAAACAGGAATCCGGTTTTCTCGTTATCAATGGAAGGAAAAAAGAAGGAAGTCCATTAGAGTTGAAAGCAGAGGTTCTTGCGCTACTTGGATACCCCAAGGAATTATTGACGAAACCAAAAGATTTCCTCTATCGTTTTACCGTCTACACACCACAAGAAGAAATGAAAGCGATTTTGTTTGAAGAACAAGAAGCACGACTGGAAACATTACGAAAGGTGTTCAACATCGAGAAATATAAAACAGTCATTATGAATGCCGGAGTGCTCAGTAAAGAACTGCGCGATCAAAAAAGAGTGTATGAAGCACAAACGGCAGATCTGTTCGAGAAAAGAAAACAACACGATGAATTACAGGTCCAACGACAAGAAAAGATCAAAAAGGAGCGTGAACTTGAGCCATTGAAAGAGCATGCGATCAAAGAAATGAAGGAACAGAAAGAAAAAGTTGTCATCATCGAGGAAGACATTAAAAAATTCTACGCGCTAAAAAAAGAATATTCTGTTATAGAAAGTGAATTGCGCAATTGCACATCATCAATTGAAAAAACACTCTCTGATATAAAAAGAATAGAACAAGAAACTCTTCTTCTCGAACAAGAACATCAAACCTTTTCTCCATCTCCAAGTGATCCGACGCTCCTTGATCAAAAAAGAAAAGTGCTCGATGAAGGAGAACAACGAATGAGAGAGCTGAGCCAATCGATAGGAAATGCCCAAGCTTCAAAATTGTTGGCCGAGAAGAACATAAAGAGCATTATTTCACTCGATAGCTGTCCACTCTGTCTTCAATCAGTTTCCCAGGACCATAAGCAGAACGTGTCAATGCAGGAAGAAAAAAAGATCTCAGAGTACTCTTCACATATGGTGATTCATGAAACTGAATTACGTGAACGTGAACAACTCCAAAAAAGTCTAAAGGAAGAAATTGAATATCTTCGTCGCCAACAAACTCAGCTTGCCATCTATGCGATCAAACAGAACGTACTCGCCGGATTAAGAGAGAAGAAAGAGGTATTGAGTAAAGATACTATTCAATTACAAGAAAAAAATAAGTCATGGATAGAAAAGAAAAAAGTCATTGAACAACAGCTGTCCGAATATGGTGAGAGAGAACAACAGTATAGTCAACAAAAAAACCTCCTGGACGATGCTGTGAAAAAAGCGCATCAGATTGATCTTGCCCTCCTTTCTGTACAAAAGGAAAAAGAAAATAGTGAGATGATGATCACCCTTATCACAAAAGAGATAGCTCAGAAAGAAAAAATAAAGGAAAAGATAATTGCGTACACAACACTCCACCAATGGGTTGATGAATTTTTCTGTAATCTGATGATTACTGCTGAGAAACATGTCATGGGAACAATTCATCGTGAATTCAATGATCGGTTTCAGCAATGGTTCTCTTCATTAATCGAGGATGATCAGCTTGCAGTACGTTTAGATGATCAATTTACCCCCATCATTGAACAAAATGGATATGAAACAGCGCTTGAAGATCTCTCCGGTGGCGAAAAAACAGCCATCGCTCTATCATATCGATTAGCATTAAACAAAGTCATCAATGATGTCATTTCATCCATAAAAACAAAGGATCTTATTATCCTTGACGAACCAACCGATGGGTTTTCTTCAGAGCAGCTAGACAAAGTTCGTGACGTGCTGCAACAACTCCAAATGAAACAAATTATTATTGTCAGTCATGAATCAAAAATTGAATCCTATGTTGACCATGTGGTACGTATTCAAAAAACGGACGAAGGAAGCCAGATTGGAAGTACATAGATAAGTTTTATATATACCCCTCTTTACTCTCTATATATGGATATCCGAAAGGTACAACGCACAGGAGAAATGCATTACGTCTATCTTCCGACCTCGTGGTGCAAGAAATATGATATGACGTCTGATGCACAAGTAAGCTTGACGGAAAATCCCGATGGATCCTTAGTTGTTTCTGCTGAACTACAAGATCGAAAACCGAAACACGTACGGCTAAGCCTCGACGAAACCAACCCAGAAATTCTTCATAAGATTCTTGTCGCCTGTTATATCAATCCTCTCACCTCATTTCAAATTGATCTGGAAAAAGAACTTGATTTTGCAAAACTTCTCGAACAAAAAAAGCTTATTTCGCTGGAATCTGTTGAGCTCGATAAAAAGAAAATCACGTACGAAGGCTCTATTTCAGTAACAGATCCTTCCTCTCTTCTCAAAACAATGATTCGAAAAGTAAAGAATATGCTCATCGTTATGACCAAAAATTACGACAAGGAATTAATTGGGCGCTATGAGGAAGAAATTGACCGATTAAAAATGTTGATTGACAAATCAATTATCAGTACGTTAATGTATTACACTCCAACAAAATTAACAACGATTGACCTCTATTACCTTTCTCTTATTTCAAAAGATCTCGAACGCTTGGTTGATCACCTCGGCATGATTCCCAAAAAAGAATCGAAGTTTTTAAAAGAGCTTGATACCGTCATTGAAACATTGAAAGGGATTCTTGAATCAGAATCAAAACAAAAAAGTTTCACCATCGATACCGCATTGGAATTTACAAAAAAAGCCGTCCTGTTTGACAAAAAAGGATCCTCTGATTATCACAAAGCACGTATCCGTGCAACATTGAAAACCATTTCGGAAGTGATTCTCGACTGGTCAGTTACCAAAGAGATAGAATCTAAATAGTTTTCATAGTCTCTATGGGTGCTTTTTTAAAAGGAGAGGTAAAACCAAGAAGATGATGAATACCCAACTCATTGAAGAGATACATAAAGCGGAAGAAGAGGTAGAGCGCATTAAGGAAAAGGCGCACAAAGAGGCAGAGACAATGCTGGCAAAAGCACGCAAAGATGCTGCACATATCATTGACGAAGTTGCAAAACAGACCAAGCTCAAAGAAGAAGAGTTGATCAAAGAAAGCCGAGAACGCATCGAGAAACAAAAAAAAGATATCGCAGCAAAAACAGAGAAAGAAATCAAAAAAATGCACGAAAAAGCAGCTCATAACGAAGAAAAAGTACAAGATATTATTCTCAAAAAGTTTATGGAGATGGTATGATCACTCCCGAACCAATGGTCAAGATTGTGGTTTCAACAACAAAACCACTCATGCCTAAAGTAATTGATAAGCTCTATGAACTCAACGTCATGCATATTTCTCAGCATCACAAATCAGAATCACTTGATATTGGATCACCGTTAGCAGAATCTGAAAAAGTCGCATTAATGGTAGTTAAACTTCGTTCCATTCAGTCACAACTCAACGTCAATGGAACAAGAGTTGATCCTCAAAAACAAATGAAAGGCTTATCAAAACTCTCTTCTCTGCTTGAAGAGTTATCAACGCACCTCAATGAATGTCAGCACATCATCAAAAAATCAGACGAGCAGCTTCTCACATTATGCGAAGAAAAAAAGAAGATTGAGATACTCCAAGCTCTTCATGTTCCAACTCATATCGTAAAGGAATCAAAAAATATCGATGTCCTTGTTGGAGTTGCAAAGAATCTTGAAGGTCTTCATGCATCAAAACTTCTCTATGAGAGTTCCTCAGTTGAAAAAGAAGGAAAGCACCTCTTCATTGTGTTTTTCAAAAAAGAAGATCGTGAGAAAATCAAAGCAGCCATTAAAGAATACGATGAAATAAAAATTCCTGCATTTGGAAAAGTCTCTGTTCAGGATCATCTTTCGCGAATTGAGAAACAGGTTTCAAAAAGTGAGCGAGAGAAAAAGCGGGCACAAAAGGAAATAGCTGATCTTAAAAAAAATTGGGATATATTCTTAAAAACAAATGAGCATTATCTTGCAGAGCGACTCGAAAAATTAGAAGCGCCCTTACAATTTGCTTCAACCTCTCAAGTATTCATTGCATCAGGATTCGTTCCTGAATCCCACTATGAGACGATTGCAGAGTCCCTCACCAAATGTGTAAAAGGAAAAGTCCACATCGAAAAAATAAAAGTCAATAAAGGAGAAAATGTACCTGTGAAGCTACGTAATTCAACAGTGATGAAACCCTTTGAATTTTTTCTTGATTTGTATTCCCTTCCATCCTATAAAGAAATCGATCCAACATTTATGCTCTTCATTACATTTCCCATTTTCTTTGGATTTATGTTGGGCGATGTAGGGTATGGTATTATCGTTTTGTTACTGTGTCTCTACCTCAGAAAAAAATTGCCGTCAGCAAAAGGATTACTGAATGCGATGGCTCAGGCTTCTCTTTTTACAATCTTTTTTGGATTTCTCTTTGGAGAGTATCTCGGATTTGAGAAAATAGGGTCGATAGACATGCCTCATCTCATCAGTAGAGTGCATGGAAACTTTTCAATCGCCGGAAACCAAATTCCTGCGGTTCTTGCGATCGGTGTTGTTGTCGGATTTATTCATTTGAATATTGGATTTATTCTCGGATTTGTTAATGAATGGAACAGTCATGGATTTTTGAAAGGAGTATATGCAAAATTGAGCTGGCTTGTTTTGGAAGTCGGTCTTGTCCTCCTCGTTCTTTCGTTAACCCACGCACTTTCGTTGCATTGGTTGGTTGGCGCAGGAATAGCATTGGTATCAGTCATTATGTTGTACAAAGGAGAAGGTGTGCAAGGATTAGTTGAATTGCCATCCATTTTTAGTAATACCTTATCCTATGCACGTCTCGGTGCAGTCGGATTATCCTCAGTCTATCTTGCATTAGTCATTAATGATTATTTTGTGATGCCGATGATTCAGAAAGGTGGCATCTTTATTATTTTTGCACTTCTCATTGGAATAGTTGGTCATGTGATCAATATTGCATTAGGAGTCATTGGCCCTTTTTTACATGCAGTGCGATTGCATTACGTGGAATTTTTTTCAAAGTTTTTCCATGGATCGGGCCTACGATATACCCCATTCGGGGAGAAAAAAATAG
>JAHFLI010000016.1 GCA_023255615.1 Candidatus Woesearchaeota archaeon | reverse complement strand
GATTAAACATCGCGAGACGATCGATTCCAATGCCCCATGCAATAACAGGAACATGTACTCCTAAAGGTTTTAACATTTCTGGACGAAAAATTCCAGATCCGCCCAATTCAATCCATCCCAGTTCTGGATGTTTTGCATGCAGTTCTGCACTGGGCTCAGTAAAGGGGAAATATGCCGGAGTAATTTTTACTTGATCAGTTTGGCAAAATTCTTCTGCAAAGAGTTTGAGCAATCCGACAAGATGTCTGAAGTTAAGACCTTCTTCCGCGACAAATCCTTCGGTTTGATTGAAATCTGCTAAATGCGTTGCATCGATGACATCATAACGAAAGCAACGAGCGATTGCAAAATATTTTCCCGGTATTTCTACTTCCTTTGACGCTAACATTCGTGCACTGCATGCGGTTGTTTGTGTTCGAAGCACGTGTCGATGAGTTCTCTTGATATCAAATTCATATCGCCATCCTTTGCTTCCCGTTCCGCATCCATGTTCATGAGCTTGTTTAACTTGTGCAACGAGTTTTTCATCTAGTTTTCCATACGCCGGTTCTTTGACGTAATAGGCATCATGAATATCACGAGCAGAATGAAATTGAGGCATAAATAATGCATCCATATCCCAGAAATCCGTTTCAACAATTGGTCCCGTCATTTCTTTAAAACCAAGAGAAATAAATTTTCTTCTTACATCATCTAAGAAAATGCGGTATTGTTGCTTCTTTCCTCCGAAGATTGCTGGAACATTAATCTTTGTATCAAATCGTCTGAACTTTTTTCCTTTCCATTTCCCTGATTTAAGCACGTCTTGGGTTACGCGATCAACTGAAGAGGATGTCGAAATCCCTTTTTCCATTACTTTCTTTCCCAGATCAGTGAGTAGTGCAGATTTTGTTTTGACGAGCGCAACGTTGACGATATCTTTTCTTTTTCTGAGATTTGAAAGAGCAAACTTTTCTTCATCTTTTAGCTCAGATAATGCAAGAGGAAACTGTTTTGTAAGAAACGATTCTTCAAGAAATCCTTTGTCCAGCAACTTTTTTCCGTTTGGAGTAATAGAGACAATAACTTTTTTCTCGTTCTTTATTTCAATAGCTGCCTTTCCTCGGAGAACTCCAAGGCAGACTCCTATTTCATCTTGTTCAAGATTTGCTTTTTTCTTTATTTCTTCGGTATCCAATGATTGAGATGCAACTAATTGTAAAAATCTCTTTTCTGGAAGACCTTTTTTAGCATACAGTTCTCCGTTTTTTCCCAAGGAAACAATTTCACTGCTTTCTTCTTTAAGAGAGATAATCTGTTTATTTTGGAGCCATTGAAATGCACGCATGACTTCAACGTCTTGCAGTTTCGTTTCTTTCGCAACTTCCTGGACCGTTTTTTCTTTGGTTAAAGTTGGAAAAACTTTTCTCTCCAGATCATGAAAGCCATCGATGATTTTCTCCATATCCATAGAGCAGATTGTTTTGGAGATGTATTTAAAAGTATCTTAAGAAGCTGGTTTCTGTAATGTAAACACATCCATTTCATTATTGGGATTTGCAACAGATGGGTATTGAAATTTTTCATGCCCGACAATGTGAAATCCTTTTACTTGAATAAGTTTTTCTATATCTTCTTGTCCCTTAAAATATGTCTGCATACCTAATCCTCTTACTTCTTCAACTCGATATCCTGCATAGTCAATTGCAAAGACATGGAATCGCTCTCCTTCAACAGTGATAGTTATCTCTCTCAAAGTCGCCCCTTCTGAAAGAACATAGTTAAAGAATAGTTGATTCGATGAATTATTTGCATCTCTGAGATTGACAACCGCTTCACCGTCCGGTTTAAGAGATCGGTATAGCATATGGAGCATATTGCCTGGAACGTAGATCATTGCGTTGACTGCGATACCGATATCTTTACTTCCTGGCTTATAAGGAAGTCGAATCTCTCGAACATCGTGCTCGATAAAATGTACATGGGGAAGACGTTTTCTTGCTTGTTTCAGAACAACATCAGAGACATCAATTCCCGTTATCTCAAGACCTTCTCTCGGAAAAAAATCCAATTCGTGCGCAAATCCACAGGCAATATCAACCAGGGAAACTCTTTCTGTTCTTCCACGTGCATGTTCTATCAAAGGCAGATGAAATCGAGTATAATAAGAAGGATTGCCGGATGGAGAATTCGTGAAATCTTTGTATTGTTGTTCTGTGAGAGCACCAAAGTTAGGCATACCGATGAAGGAGTCTAAAATACCATATAAAGATTATCCTCTTCTCGTTTTTGATAAGGTAAATATTTTTAAACTGGATTCGCTTCGTGACTTCAAGGTGAAAAAATGAATCCATGGATTATCGTTGGGATTGTTGTGGCGGTACTTGTACTCTTTGTTATTTTCTTGTACAACAGTTTGATCAGATTAAGGAATGAAGTACGAAATGCGTTTGCACAAATTGATGTCCAATTGAAACGACGAAATGATTTGATTCCCAACCTCGTTGAAGCTGTTAAGGGATACATGAAGCATGAAAAAACGGTTCTTGAGAATATTACTCAAGCGCGATCGGCGGTTATGAAAGCAACGACGATGACGGAGAAGGCGAAGGCATCGAATATGTTATCAAATACATTGAAATCGTTGTTTGCTGTTGCGGAGAATTATCCTACCTTGAAAGCAAATGAGAACTTCATGCAGCTTCAAGAGGAATTAGCAGGAACGGAAAATAAAATTGCGTATGCACGACAGTTTTACAACGATATTGTCTTGGAGTTCAACAATAAAATTCAAATGTTTCCGAGCAACATTTTTGCGAACATGCTGAATTTTATCAAAGAAATGCCCTTCGAAGCAACGGAAACAGAACGAAAGAATGTTAAGGTGCAGTTCTAAACCTCTATGAAGAGGATCATGTTTGATGAGGTTCGGAATAATAAGATTAAATCGGGGCTGTTAATTTCTTTATTTTTGATTGTCATTGGAATTTTAGGCGGAGTCATCGGAGTGGTAACGGGTTCTGTTTCTTTCGGAGTTGTTATTGCAGTTATTTTTTCTCTGGTGTATACTCTTATTGGATATTATTCAGGAGATTCTCTTATTTTATCGATGTCTGGTGCACGAATAGCAACCAAAAAAGAATTTCCTTTTTTGATCAATACTCTTGAAGGACTATCCATTGCTGCTCATATTCCGATGCCGAAAGCGTATGTGATCGATGATTCGGCACTTAATGCGTTTGCGACAGGAAGAGATCCAGAACATGCGGCGATAACTGTTACTACTGGTTTATTGAAAACAATGAATCGGCAAGAGTTGGAAGGAGTTATTGCCCATGAAATGTCTCACATCAAAAATTATGACATTCGCTTTATGATGCTCGCTGCAGTGCTTGTCGGTGTTATTACATTACTGAGCGATTTTCTGCTTCGCATGTTTTGGTGGGGCGGCAAAGATAATGAACGCAGAGGTGGAAATGCGGCTGTGATCCTTATTGTGATCGGGTTTATCCTTGCGATTCTTAGTCCATTGATTGGTCAACTCATTAAGCTCGCGCTGAGTAGAAAACGAGAATTTTTAGCAGATGCAAATGGTGCATTATTGACTCGGTATCCTCCAGGATTAGCGAGCGCGTTGAAAAAAATTAAAAAAGATGCAGATCCATTAGTTGATCGAGCGAATAAAGCAACCGCCCATTTATTTATTTCAGTGCCGTTTCGCAAAGGTCAAGGGATGATGACGACTCTTTTTTCAACCCATCCACCGATTGATGAACGCATTAAACGATTGGAGGAGATGTGATTATTTCTTTCCTTCAACTTCCCTATTTGATTTCCAAAAGAAAAATCCAATGACGAAGAACGTTACTGTGGGAGAAACCCAGCTCGGAATATGAAATCCAAAACTGTCTACTAACATGATTATTCCTAAACATAAAATAGAATACATGGCGCCGTTTTTCAAATATCGATACTTCTTGATGCGATCGATATTCCCTGCGGTAAAACTACGAACGACATAGGCTCCTAATCCATTTCCAAGGATAATCAAAGGAACAGAGAGCGTAAATGCAAACGCACCAAGAACGCCGTCAATGGAGAATGTTGAATCAATTATTTCTAAGTAAAGCACTTTGCTCACATCGGAGAGATCTTTTTTCATTAACATTTTTTCACTTTCTGCAGCATTTTCTTTAAATCCGTGAGTAATAAAAAAGGTGGTTGAACCAATGACTGCGCCAAGACCCATAAGCGGATTCTTTCCTAACGCAAGCCATACAATTATCGTCAGAATGACAGAAACGACTGCAAAAAACCAGACCCCTTTCGAATGGAAAAAACGTTCTCCATACAATCCGTAATTTTTTGGTTCCATAAACAGCCAGTAAAAGAACAAAAAGATGAGAAAGACTCCTCCGGCAATTAACAGTAATGGCGAAGAGGCTTCTACTGCGGCCATAATTCTTGGGTCGCTGCTGAATGTTGCCGTTAATGCTTCAAACGGACCTAAACCGGGCGTTGCTAACCAGACGATAAGCCATGGTAAAACACCACGCACGATAAAGACGGCAAATAACATTCCCCAGAGCAAAAACCATTTTCTTGATTTTTCTCCCATGGTGCCGAGAACTTCTGCATTAATAATAGCATTATCAATACTGCTAATTGTTTCAAAGAGAAACAATCCCATGACCGTCAGAATCATCAATAAGATATCCATACAAAACAATGCTCAAAAGAAGTATTTAAAGATTCACTTGCCGTTGTTCTTATCGTCCTTAATCTCTTGTTTCTGCGCTTTCAGGAAACTGTTAATATCCCAGAATAAGTCTGCGGTGACTTTTTCTCCTTCTTTTTCTTTTAATTTCGTCAACTCAGAAATCTTTTTGCTCAAAATCTTATTAATATCTTTCGTGAAGTCTTCAAGCAACACCGAAACATGTTGTTCATTCAGATAAGACGGACAAATGACATAATCTGCCTGTTCTCGGTACAGCGACATCGCGTCTTGCAATGTTTTTGCAGTCACAATCGCAATTGCTTTGAGATTTGCTCGTTTTAAATTTTTAATAATCATCTTGTTTTCGTTGATATCGATAAGGCTTGACACCACCAGTTCCACACCGTTAAAATTAATTTGTTTAAAGAATTCAGGATTATTTACTGAGTTGTAAATATACTCGTGTCCTTCCCGTTTCAATTTTTCAATATTCTCAGGGTCATTCTCAATAACAATGATTTTTTTTCCTAATCCCTCAAGTTTCTTGTAAATATCTCGCCCAAGTTCATAATATCCGAAAAAAATAATGTGACAATCGGTATCAACTGGATCCATTTGTCTCTCTTTGACTTTAAAATACTCATTTAATTGTCGTAATCTAAATTGAAAGATGTTGTAGATTTTTTTATCGTACTTGATATAGTACGAGGAAAGAATCATTGTAACGATGACAGAGATAATGGCAAGAACGCTCATTTCTTGATTGATTTGTCCGGTGGCAAGTCCGCCTAACATAATGATAATACCAAACTCAGAAATCTGAGAAAGCTGTAATCCACTAATGAATGAGGTTTTCATATCGAAGCCGCGCATTTTGAGCGTAATGTAAATCACCATAGGTTTGACAATAAATGTTAACAGAGAAAGAAGAATGATGAAGATCGCGTGATTGATATTAATGTCCAATTTCAATTGAATTCCTAAGCTGACAAAGAAGAGGAGGTTGAAAAAGACGATAAGTGGTTTCAGACGGGCTGAGATATCATGTTTGTAAATCGTGTTTGCCAGAGTAATTCCGCCAATGAACGCTCCGATCGTTGTAGAATAACCAAGAATGGGGGCGATAACGACAAAAAGGAAGCAGACTCCTAAGCTAAGCACAAAAAGAAATTCTGGATATTTACTGGCAAATTTCAATAAGGGGTTTAAGGCGACACGTGCGAGAATAAAACCAATACTCACGAGCGCAAGTCCTTGAATGGGAAGCATGATTAAATTCGTGAATGAGAAGTGTTGAAACATCGCAATCAACGTAATTGTTAATATTGCGACAATGTCTTGAATAATTAACGTTGCGAGAATAATCTTTCCATGGAGTGTTGACGTTTCTTTTTTATCTTCGAGCCATTTGGCAACAAATAAGGTACTGCTGAACATGAAGAGAATAGACAAATAAAATCGTTCCCACCAGGTAAAGTGGAAAAAGAGTGAGAGGATAAATGCAACGATAAAGAAAATGACCGATTGTAATAACGTGGTGAAAAAAAGATCTTTTCCGATATACTTCAAACTGTTGAGATCAAATTCTAAACCCATTAAAAAAAGCATAAAGGTAATGCCGAGCTCAGAGAGAATGATGATCTGTTCGGTATCAAATCCTGCTTGCGCAATGTAAAAAGAGAAAATAAATCCAGCGATAACATATGCAATGATAATAGGCTGCTTGAGGAGCTTAATCAGGAAAGATAATCCTACGATAACGAGGAATAATACGGCAAATTCTTGAATAAAACTGATCATGTGCTCTCTTTTTTGTGTTTTCTGAAGAAGTAGGGGTATTTAAACTTATTTTTATTTGGCCGAGATGAAAAGTAGTTATGCAATCATAATTGAGTTGAGACTTCTAAAATGACTATCCCCCGTAACGACCTTTACATTAAACCTCTTCGCAGTTGCAAGAATTATGGAGTCTGCCATGCCCCAGTTGTGTATCTTTTCCTTATTTTCAGCGTTTAATTCTCCTGCCATTCTTGCAATTTCATTCGTTACGTCTTGAATCTTGGAGATGGAAAGAATAAAATGATAATCCTCGTTAAAACTCTTTTTTTCTCTTTGATATTTATAAGCAAGTTCTGCTATGGTTACTGCGGAAGTAATGGAATTTCCCCTTTCGATATATTGCAGCGCGATTTTTCCTTGTTTCGACCCCTTAAAATATTCTATCCAGGCATAGGTATCAATAACATACTCAAAGCTCATGGAATTGTGCTCGTTCTTTCTCCGTAAACGATTTTAATTTAGGTTGAGATCCAAACCTGCTTTTTGGCAATCCCTCAACTTTCTGAACTATTTTTATGATCGTTTCATCAAGGCTTGTTGTGCCAAACTCTTTTTTCAATCTGTTCAGCAATTGAACTGTACTCTCTCGTACGGCGATGGTCGTTGTCATAGTTATAGTTATAGGTATAGCTATATTTAAATGTTACGGATCTTACCCTGTTGCACAGCGATTTGGCCCAAACTCAAGCTTCTGTGCAGTTTCTCGATCAGCGCGCACCAATGCGAGATTCATTTGTTTGATTTGATGATAATGCGGAGGAGGAATCGGCAATGTTGAAAGAATATGATGAACAAATTCTTCTTCAGATGAAGTGTGTAATGATTTATTGTCTTTTATTACTTCCCCTAGTGATTTTGTTTGAGGAATTTTTTGTACCATAGGAACGTGTGCAGGAAGAACGATGACTTTTTCGTCCAATTGCTTTATTTTTTCAAGAGAATGAAATAATGCATGAGCAGATGTGTCCATTTCTTCTTTTGTTTTGCCCAGATCCGGTCTGCCAACACCGTCTAAAAAAAGAGTATCGCCCGTAAAGAGGTACGTATTGAGCAGATAACAAACACTCCCTTCAGTATGGCCCGGAGTACGAAGTATTTCTATTTTGTTGTTTCCCATCTCGATGCTGCTCATTTTTTTCACATCGTTTTTTATGGTCTTAATATCATCACTTGACGCAAAATATTCTGCATTCGTTCGTTCACATAATTCCTGGGCGCCCGAAAGGTGATCAGCGTGAACATGCGTTTCGAGAACTTTGCCGATCATGGCGCCGTATTCGTTTACTCTATCGAGATATTCATCGGTAAATATCGAAGGATCAATAACGAGTGCTTCTGTTGTTGATGGAGAAATAACGATGTACGAGAGACATCCTTTTCCCATTCGTGCAATTTGAACAATAACGAGATCTTGTTCGTGGATAATTTCTCCAGAAATACACAGCGTATTCCATCCAGTCATACCGTGCTCAAGAACTTCCGTTTGATACCCCATTGAATCAAGAACTAATGACGCATTATGTGCCGTCATGCCTTTATTACATACGGTGATAATCTTTTTTTCTATCGGAAGGTCTTTTAACTTTTCCATGGCGTCAGTAAATTTACCTTCCTTCATATCTTTGGAAACATCAATGTTTATCGCACCGGGAATGTGCCAATCATCGAATGCATCCTTCTCCCGAACATCGAGGATAAGGACGGAAGGATCTGCACGTTGCTCAAGTTCTTTCGCCGTTATTGTTTTGATAACCATGAATTCATTGAATGAACCTCTTCTTATAAACGTAGCGGAAATCTTTAATAATCTGAAACATTTTAGTGCCGCATGGATCAGAAAGTTGACCTATTGAAATTCTGGAAAGAGAATTTCGGATTTACGGAACGAGAGTTAGACGCATTTGAATCCGTTCGTAGAGAAGATTTTGTTCCCGATCCTTATCGTCATGCTGCGTATCAAGATGTCCCTCTTCCGCTCCTTCGCGGAAAAACTATTTCACAACCGAGTACGGTGATGATTATGACTCACGCCCTTGAACTCGAGCCCGGCGATACTGTTTTTGAGGTAGGAGCTGGTTCCGGATTTCAGGCTGCCATTATTGCAAAGATTATCGGACCAAAAGGGAAGGTGTTCACCACAGAAGTTGTGCCTGAACTTGTTCAATTTTCTCGAGGAAATCTTCGGAAAGCCAACATTACTAATGTCGATGTGCATGAAGAGGATGGAAGCAAAGGAATGATATCACAAGCTCCCTTCGACAAAATAATCATGACGGCAGCATGCAAAGAATTTCCTCAACCGTTGCTCGATCAACTGAAACCGAATGGTATCATTGTTGGTCCTGTCGGAAATCAATATGAACAGGAAATGGTCAAAGGAGTAAAGGATAAAGACGGTCATTTAGCATTAGATTTCTTAGGACAATTCTTATTTACTCCTTTGTATGGCAAATATGGATTTGAAGATTAGTTAATGTTGGCGTAGAATCATTGTTCATCTTTATGATAGGGATCAATGAAAATAAGTTTCTCTTCACGGACATACGCATATGCTAACCGGTATGGTTTTACATAGAGCTCGCGTGTCCCTTTTCTACCATACTGCATAGGTTTTCCTATTTCTGGATTTTCTATAATTTTCTCAATTTGCTTCTTTATTTGTTCTTTAATGGTTTGGTGTTTTATCCTGCTTATTTTCTTAAGGAAATTTTCTCTATGCTCAATTAGCATGCTCGTAACTCCCTCAGAAACGATTCTTTAGACTTCTTTACAAATTTCCCTTTGTCATATTCTTGCCATGCTTTTTCAACTTCTTTCGCAAATGCAAGGTCATCTCGCACACTTGAAGCGAGAGATTTCATACTCTTTAATATGATTCTTCCGTTATCTTTTATCATAAGGAATTCATCGCCTGCTTCTACATCATCTCGTAGAGATGAAGGAATTACTATTTGTCCTTTTGTACTTACTTTTGTTATTGCATATTCCATAATATTACCGAGGTAAGGTATAACTTACTTATATAAATAGATTTTTTTTCTTTCAAGGGAAGGGCATTTGAAGATTAAGGGAGACATGCGCCATCTTGGCAGGTTGTTTTAACGGGGCACTCAATAAGGGTGTTAACACCAACGTTTGTCGAGGAGCAATACCATTCAGAAAGAATTTTTCCACTTGTACATTCATCAGATCTGACGAGACCTTGCGATTCAACAGTCCCTTTTACCGACGCTGCTTTTCCATTATCAGAATCTGAACATGACGGCAGAAGATAGGCATGACCAACGGGAGTCTCGATGTTCTGAAACTTCGTTACCACGAGAAGTCCAAGTAACGCAGATAGAAGAATAATGATAATAATTATTTTTTTGAGAGGGATACTATTTTTCATAATATACCTGTCTCACTTCACCGTTATAAAAATCTTTTGCTAATATTCCCGTGGATAGCTTCCCAATACTTTCAAGAAGAAACTCTTTTCAATGGACTTGAATGCTTCTTTAACATCTTTGTCGTCTCTATGGCCAATGAGGTCAATAAAAAAAATATAATCGCCAAGTTTTCCTTTTGCAGGCCGAGATTCAATCTTTGAAAGATTTATTTTCCGTTTCGCAAATTCTCCAAGCAAGGAATACAGGAGGCCGGGTTTGTCTACTTGCGGATAGATGGAAATACTTGTTCGATCGTGTCCTGTTTTTTTAGTTTCTTCTCTTCCGATGACAATAAATCGAGTCACATTGAATTTGCTATCTTGAATGGACTCTGCTATTACCTTTAGCTTGTATAATTCAGCCGCAAGTGCAGGAACAATCGCGGCAACTGATCCTTTTGATGAGTATAATTTTTCTGCTGAGACTGCATTGGTGTTCATGTACGAGATTTCAGCGTTTGGACAATTCTTCCGAACATATTGTTCACACTGTTCGTATGCTTGGATTGTTGAGAAGATGATTTTTATTTTATTGAGAGGAACTTTGGATGCGAGATTATGTCGTACAGGTACGATGACTTCTTTTTGGATCTTGAGATTAAAATCCATCAGACTATCAACGGTTGCACTAATCGTGCCAGAGACTGAGTTCTCTAAGGGAACGATTCCTCGGTCTGTTTTTTTACTTCTCACTGCTTCAAAGATGTCCCAGACTGTTTTCTCAAATACGACAGATGATTTTTTGTCATATTTCAAGGCTGCTTCGTGAGAGAATGTTCCTTTTGGACCTAATGTTGCGAGTTTCATTTTTTCTTTCTGACCAGCTTTTCTACAATGTAATCTGAATATTCCACTGCTTCTTTTTTGAAACTGCCGAAGAAGTCAGACGCTTCTTTGAAATATTTTTCAAATGCATCCTTATCTTTTTTTTCAATGATGAATTGCAATTTCTTCGACGCGTTAATGTATGCCTCCGTTACCTTCATAGTATGAGGATTACACATTTCTATATCAGCGTACAATTGGGGATCCTGGCTGAGAATTCTTCCAACCATATCCATGCGTAATTTGTAAATCGGACTAGTATAATGCAAACTCTCTTGTAGATCAACTCCTAATTCTTTGAATGCATAGCCAATACTAATGGCAGAGAAATGAGTAATACCTTGAATAATGGCCATCATTTCATCGTGTCTTTCTGGAGTTGTCATACGTACTTTTGCTCCCGCTTTTTTGAAAAGTTGTTTTGCCCATTTCAACCATTTATCTCCTCTTCCAGGAGTGAGCACAATGGTTTGATTTCGAATTGTTTTAACGCCAGGACCAAACACCGGATGCATGCCGAGTACATGAGCGTTAGAATATTTCATCATTGCATTGACTGGTTCGGTTTTCAACGACGTAAAATCCATCATCAACGCATCTTCTTGCACTAAGTGACCGATTTTTTTGATGATATTGACGGTAGCAGAAATTGGAACAGAAATAATAACGACATCGCACGATCGTGCAACGTCTTCCATCGACAATGACGTTTTTCTTCCTGCAATGAGCACTTCAAAACCACGTTGTTCGAAGAAATGCTTGAACCATTTCCCCATTAATCCTGTTCCACCAATAATTCCAATTTTCATGACAGCAATTTTTTTGGGTTGATTTAAAAAGGTATGGTTCAGAAATTCCGCATGCGCCAATATGAGATTTAAGATCCAGTCTCTGGTATAATCACATCAGATCTTTTTCGGACATAATCCAAAATTCTCTGAAATCCAGAATTTGAAATTTTTAGCGAAGATAATATCTTTGATATCATCATCTTGATAGCATAGGACCCGGCTGGCAACGAAGCGACAATAAGAATATCTTTGTCGCTTCCTGACAACCCGTTTTTTATTGTTTCAATAAAATCACGAAGTTCGGCATTTGTTGCGTACACCCCGATCATGGCTGCGACTGCAAAAAGAATACTTTTCATCAACGGTACTTCAGCAAGTCTCGGCCGAATTTGCCCCAACTTTGACACCATAGCAGGACTCCTGAGTCTACGATAGAGTTGGATTGTACGATCAGCATTTTCTTTGAGCCGTAATGCAATACTTTTTGAACGTTCACATTGATGAAGCAATTCATTAGTGAGATCAATCTCAAGCGCAACGAGTCGTCGCAGTGTGTTTATTTCGTTGATTTCAAGTGATTGGTTTGCGTTAAAAATTCTCGTCTGAGAGGTTGTTAACAATCTTCCCTTGGAGTCAGTTATAATCTTTTGTTTGCGAAATCCTTTTTGAAATTTTGAATGGATATGTAACTTAACCTTTTCAAGCAATTGAACCTGTTGTTCGATATTTTCGGCAATTCTAGCCGTAAGATTTGATATGACATGACTTTCTGTCCTAAGTTCATGTAGACCAACGTTAAGATTTGGCCGGGCGAGAATCGTTTGCGCAAATCGTGTGATAGAGAATCCATACATTTTCTCCGAGAAACCAGCTTCATTACTGATTAACTCAGTTATTATTGGAATGACGACCTCTGTGGCGAGGTTCTTATTATATATGGATCGCTGTAATGCAGTAATCCTGATCAGATGGAAAAAACCTTTACTTGTAATCTGTATATCTTCAGACTCAAGATATTCTAACGCCCTTTTTTTTGCATTAATTATTCTTTTAATACGCGACTGGGTTATCTGGAGAATTATATCAAGGTCTGGCTTAGGGGATTGGTCGGTCAAAAGGGAGAGTACCATGAAGGGAACATTCACATGACTGATTTAAATCTTTTTATCGGACACCATCTCCTGTTTCATCAATGCATCAATTAATACGAGGGCCATCATGGCTTCGACAATTGGGGGTGCTCGAATAGCAACGCATGGATCATGTCTGCCTTCTACTCTAATTGTTTTTTTATTTCCTTTGATGTCAACCGTTTCTTGTTCTTTGATAATAGAAGATGTTGGTTTAATAGCAATTCTCGCAACAATAGGCATCCCGTTACTTATACCGCCTAAAATTCCGCCGGAATTATTTGTCGCAGTGATAATTTTATTTCCCTTTTTGACAAAAGAATCATTTGATTCAGAGCCTTTCATTCGTGCTGCATCAAAACCAGATCCGATTTCAACTCCTTTTACTGCCGGAATAGACATCATTGCCTGGCCAATCATCGCGTCGAGTTTGTCAAACACCGGGTCTCCTAAACCAGCAGGAACATTTTCTGCAACCACTTCAATAATGCCACCATAGGAATCTCCTTGCTCTTTGATTTTGAGAATTGCTTTTTCAATTTTCTTCGCTGCTTCTTTATCTGGACAATTGACTGGGTTTTTTCTGATCTCTGCATAATCAATATTTTTTGCGACAATACCTGCAACTTCCTTGATATATGCAGTTATTTTTACCGTATGCTCGGCAAGAATCTTTTTTGCAATGGCACCAGCTGCAACTCTCATTGCGGTTTCTCGCGCCGATGATCTACCGCCACCACGATAATCGAAAATACCATATTTTTTCAAATACGTAAACGTTGCATGACCTGGTCGCAATAATTCTTTTATTTTTTCGTATTTCGACGAATCAACATCTTTGTTGAAAATAATTAATGAGATTGGAGTTCCTGTTGTTTTTCCTTCAAACACACCAGAAAGAATTTCTACTTTGTCTTCCTCTTTTCGTGGCGTAACAACAGAACTTTGTCCAGGTTTTCTGCGATCTAATTCCTGCTGAATATCTTCTTCAGTTAATGAAATGCCTGGTTTGCAGCCATCAATCACTGCGCCAATGGCTTTTCCATGACTCTCGCCCCATGTCGTGACTCTAAAATATTTTCCGAAGGTGGAATAGCTCATAGAGATTACTCATGACGAATTCTTTTTAAGGTTTATTGAAAACTAGAGAAGATTTTCGACATGATCGGATGTTTTTCGGGATCAATCTCTTTTTTGATGAATTTCCAGAATTTTTAGATATTTTTGCGGCAGCTATGCTTTTCTTCCGAGAAAAGTCATATTGGTGTTATTAATGGGTTGGTCTTACTTTCACTCATGAACTATACTGTGTTGAGGACAAAAGAATTTCTCAGGAAGTATGATCGATATCCAAAACCTATCAAGGAAGAATTGAACAGAGTAAGGGACGAGATATACATTGAACCCTATCATGGTAGACCGTTAGGTGTTACCTTCTTTCGAGAGAACAGAGTAAGGGGATTACGAGTCTATTATCTT
>JAHFLI010000088.1 GCA_023255615.1 Candidatus Woesearchaeota archaeon | reverse complement strand
AAGGATGAACTTGGTGGAAGTGTCTATTATGATCTACAAGGTTATCTCGGAAAGAATATCCCGCAGATTGATTTTAAGAAAGAACAAGCGGCGATTTATGCAATTCTGGAATGTATCAATGAAGGCTATCTTCTCTCATGTCATGATATCTCTGATGGTGGAATTTTTTCGGCAGTAGCAGAAATGGTTCTTGGAGGAGACGCATCTGGTTCTATTGGTGCTCGTATTAATCTTCGTTCCTCATTACGGATGGATGCATTATTATTTTCTGAATCATCTGGATTTGTTTTTGAGGTTTCTTCCTCTTCTCTGTCTAAAGTAGAGCAGATTATGAAAAGATATGGGGTAGAATTATTTGATCTTGGAGTCACCGGTGGCTCATCTCTTGTTATTAATGGAACTATTTCTTTTTCTCTTACTGAACTTCGGAATGCGTGGACAACGGGAATTCAAGAGGCCATGAAATGAAAGCCGCAGTCATTCTTTTCCCCGGTATGAATTGTGAGAATGAGACGATGCGTGCATTAACCGTTTCCGGTTTTCACATTGAATTAGTGCGATGGAATCAACATGTCAACCTGGATGATTTTTCTTGTTTTGTCATTCCCGGTGGTTTTTCTTATGAAGACAGGATTAGAGCAGGAGTTATTGCTGCGAAACATCCTTTACTCGATGAAATAAAAAAACAGTCGAAGAAAGGAAAGCCAGTTATAGGAATTTGCAACGGTGCTCAGGTGTTGGTTGAGTCTGGTCTCGTACCTGGATTTTCTTCATCAGCTCAGATGGGACTTGCCCCAAATAAGAATCCTGAAGTTAATGGATACTATTCTACATGGGTCAAGATCCGTCCTGCTCAACAGAAAAAGAATGCGTTCAACAGATTATTTACAGAAAATGACGTCATTGATATACCTGTTGCTCATGGAGAAGGCAGATTTGCAACAAAGGAAGATAACGAAAAAATAAAAAATCTTATTGCCTTTCAATATTGTGATTATCATAGGGCAATCGATCAATCATTTCCGACAAACCCAAACGGATCATTGCTGAATATTGCCGGAATTACAAATGAAGCAGGAAATGTTCTTGCAATTATGCCCCATCCTGAACGTGCGTCTTTTGATAAACAAACTCAAGCATATGGGTTTATTCCAAAGGGGTTATTATTTTTTAAAAGTATGAAAGAATATATCAAGGAGGAGTTATGATTGTTGAGTTATTTGTTGGATTGAAAATTCCAGATACAACGGCATTGACGACCAAACAGACATTAGAATCGATGAATTTACATGTGAAGAATCTTCAACGATATGATTACTATGCATTTGAAATACGCGGAGATCAAAAACAATTTGAGAAAAAAATTGCATCAGTGGATGTCATTGTGAACGCAAATAAAAATATTGCATTGTTTTCATTGCAACAAAAAGGAATCAAAGTCCTAGTAAAGAATTTAGATGGTCATAGCGAAAGTCTTTTGTATACCCTAACAGAGAGACTAGAAATAAAAGGGATTGTAAAGGTAACGAGAGGTGTTGTCTGGGTCATGGATTGCAGCAAGGAGATGGCAGTAGAAGCGACAACCCTGTTACTGTACAACCCAAACTTTCAAGAATATCAACTATTGTAAAGAGATCTAACGATGAAAATATTGGTGATATTTGGATCGGATTCAGACAAGGAAGTGTATAAAGACATCTGCAAGGAACTTTCTGGCCTTGATGTAGAACTTCGTATTATTTCAGCCCATAAAACCCCAACGAAACTTGAAGAAGTCTCTTTTGATTCTTATGCTATCATTATTGCTGGTGCGGGTTTGGCTGCCCATTTACCAGGGGTTATCGCTGCAAAAACAATTCGACCTGTCATCGGAGTTCCTTGCAAACAGAATTATGAAGGGCTTGATGCGCTTCTCTCCATTATTCAAATGCCGCCAGGAATTCCTGTGTTAGGGGTTGGAGTTAATCAGGGCAAAGAAGCCGGAATCAATGCCCGTCGATTGATGAAAAAGTATGGTCGAGTTACTATTATCGGAGAAGATAAAAAACTGATTGAGAAATCCTCATCAATACTCAACGATTTTGGTATTTCTTTCACGACCAGCTCTTCCATTGATATGTTATCTGTTAATTTGGTATTTGCATCTCTTGATGATCCCATTCAGAAAAAGGATGCATTGGTTATTTATTGTCCTGTTGTTGAGAAGAATGATGATACCGCCGAAGCATCTATTAATATATTAAGACGTTCACTCACCGGACTATGGGTAGGAACGAATAACGCAGAAAATGCTGCCCTCGCGTGCGTTCAGACGATGAATGGTGAGGGGGGCTATACAAAAAAATTGCTTGATTATCGAAAAAAGAAAGCGCAGAAAGTCATTGATGCAGATGAGGGGGCGAGAACATATGATCACAGAAAACATCATTAACGCACAACTTGGAAATACTCTCGAATCGCTTTCTCTTCCTGTCGGGAAGAAGTTTGAAGGGAAAGTGCGCGATAATTTTTTGTTGAATGGAAAAAGACTCATTGTAACGACTGATCGTATATCTGCTTTTGATCGGGTGTTGACCACGATTCCTTTTAAGGGGCAAGTGTTAAATCAAACTGCCGCACATTGGTTTTCCCAAACAAAACATCTCTGTCCAAATCATGTTATCGAGATTCCCGATCCAAACGTCATGCTGGTCAAAGAATGTAATCCGTATCCTGTTGAAGTTGTTGTGAGAGGATATATTACCGGAGTTACATCAACTTCGTTGGGGTACAACTATGCGAAAGGAATTCGGAAATTCTGTGGAGTTGATCTTCCTGAAGGTTTACGAAAAGATCAACAGTTGGATGAATCCATTATTACTCCAACAACCAAAGCAATGCAGGGTAATCATGATATGCCAATTTCAAAAAGAGAGATTATCGATCAAGGATTGGTGAGCAAAGAAGAATACGAACACATTGAAGAATATGCTTTTTCAATATTTGAGTTTGGCCAACGGAAAGTTGAAAAAAATGGACTTATTCTAGTTGACACAAAATATGAATTTGGAAAAGTAGATAATACCATTATGCTAATCGATGAAGTCCACACCCCCGATTCTTCTCGATTCTGGATACGTAAAACGTATGATGAACTCTTTGCACAAGGGAAAGAGCAACAACAGTTAGATAAAGAATATGTTCGACGTTATCTTGCAGACCATGGATTCAGAGGAGAAGGCCCTATTCCGACAATCCCTGACGAAATCAAAGTAGAAGCCGCGAAGCGATACATTACTGCATATGAAATGATTACGGGACAATCATTCCACGCAATTAATGAAAAGATAATCGAGAGGATTAAAAAAAATCTTGCGAGGTTCTTATGACGTTCAAGCAGATTGGTATTCGCGCTGCAAAAGAAGCAGGTGTTATTATTATGCAATCATTTCGGAAAAAGAAAAATGTTCGCATTAAATATGGAGATCAGATCGTGACGACGGTTGATGAAATGAGCCAAAAAAAGATTTTGAGTATTATTTTGGATAAATATCCTGACCACAGCATTATCGCAGAAGAAAATGTTCGCCGAAAAACATCATCACCATATACCTGGTATATTGATCCAATTGATGGAACGCAGAATTTTGTTCATGATCTTCCCTATTTTTGTGTTTCAATCGGACTTCAATATCACGATTACATGATTTTGGGAATTGTCTATGATCCCTGCAGGAAGGATCTTTTTTGTGCTGAACGCGGGAAAGGAGCATACCTTAATGGGAAAAAAATTTTCGTCAGCAAAGAAAGGAAACTCTCTCAGTCCCTTCTTATTTTCGACGCTGCACTTCATAGAGAAAAAAATCGAAAAATAAAAAACCTTGATTTTTTTTCAACACAGTTTTCTCGTATTCGCATGGTGGGAGCAGCTGCACTTGATTTGGCATATGTTGCCCAAGGTGTTGCTGAATCTGCCATTGTCTATTCAATTCATTCCTGGGATATTGCTGCAGGATGTCTTCTTGTTGAAGAAGCAGGAGGGAAAGTGACTAACTTTTCAGGTGATCCTTGGTATCCTGATATGGGAAGTGTGATTGCGACAAACGGACACATTCACGAACCCATTAAAAAAGGGCTAATCAATAAAAATTAACAGTTTTGTAAAAAAATAGGAAAAAGTTTATAAATAATGAACATTTTATAAGCGTATGAACACCTCGGAAATCTTCACGAAAAAAAATATTGAAATTCTCAAACTTCTGAGCCAGGAGGGATTTCATATTCGCGAAATTGCAAAAAGGTGCCAATGTAGTCCAGCTCACGTGACCCATACTATTCGAAGATTTGTACATTCAGGCATTGTGAGAGAGGAAAAAATAGGGAATAAACTTATCGTTCAAC
This sequence comes from Candidatus Woesearchaeota archaeon, assembly GCA_023255615.1. Classification (GTDB taxonomy): domain Archaea; phylum Nanobdellota; class Nanobdellia; order Woesearchaeales; family JACQSR01; genus JACQSR01. The sequence goes on along the minus strand of JAHFLI010000088.1, from coordinate 1,057 downwards.
TTAATTTTGATAATCCATCAGTCTCTCATATTCTTAAACTCATTGGGGACTCTTCACCAACAGAATCTCGAATAAATATATTTGACACCATTTCCCCCATCGATTATCGATACTATGGTAGAGATCAACGAAGTTTTATTGAGTTTTCTCCTTATTTGTCTGAAACCGGATTCATACACTATGCGTTGAAGGTCGAAGAGGCTTTAACCAAAACCTTGGCGAGACGAAGGTTGTGTTCGGAGAAGGTTGCTCAAGAAGTTTCGTTGGCTTGCAAGAAAGTTACTGCCTTTGAAGTCTATGCGGAGGAAGATCGTATTAAGCATAATATTCGTGCATTGGCAAATTGTATTCGTAACCATGTCAGCGAGGAAGCAAAACCATTCGTTCATTTTACGGCAACCTCGCATGATATTATCTGCAGCGCAGATGCAGCACGATTTAAGGATTTTACTCATAAGGTGTTGCTTCCCTACCTCATTGAATTCGAGAAAACACTGATTCTGCTTGCACTACGAGAAAAACATACGTTGCAAATCGGCAGAACTCATGGTCAACATGCAGAACCGATTACATTTGGATTCGCTCTTGCATACTATGTAAGTAGGGTAGGAAAAGCAATTTTTGATATTAAGCACACCTCTCATAATTTGCGAGGAAAAATTGCAGGAGCTGTTGGCGCCTATAATGCTTCTTCTCTTTTCTTTTCGAACCCTGCTGATTTTGAACGAGAAGTCCTCACCCATATTGGAATTCAGCCTTCTCCTCTCTCCACACAAGTTGTCGAATCAGAGTATATGACTGAATTTGTTCATTCTATTATTCAGACGTTTGGAATTCTCGCAAATCTTGCAGATGATATGAGACACCTTCAGCGATCTGAAATAGGAGAAGTCGGAGAGGAGTTTGGATCCTCTCAGGTTGGAAGCTCGACGATGCCTCAAAAGAGAAACCCGATTAACTTTGAAAATGTAAAGTCACTATGGAAAGAGTTTTCACCCCGCATGATGACGGTGTATATGGATCAAATTTCTGAACACCAACGTGATCTCACAAATTC
>JAHFLI010000087.1 GCA_023255615.1 Candidatus Woesearchaeota archaeon | reverse complement strand
CCCCAATTCACTCCAATACGCACGGGTTTGTGATATTTTACAGCAATATCAACAATCTTATAGAAATTTTCATCCTTTCCCGAATTACCAGGATTAATTCTGTACTTATCCAATGCTTGCGCACATTCGGGATATTTTTCCAATAAGATATGGCCGTTATAGTGAAAATCACCAATAAGTGGAATATCTCCTATTCTTCGTTTTATTTCCGGAACTGCTCGCGCAGCGTCATCATCGTTTACAGTAACGCGAACAAGCTCGGATCCAGCTTTTGATAAGTCGAGAATTTGAGCAACGGTTTTATCAACGTTCGCCGTTGGAGTGCTTGTCATGCTTTGAACAGCAACAGGATTATTTCCACCAATCTTTACTTTCCCTACTTTAACCTCTTTAGTCATGAGATAGAGAGATGAAGGAAAGTATAAAAAATTAACTGATGTCGATATATTCCTTATGGCTGCTCAAATCAGTCTGAGGCACGTCTCCAAAATCACAGGAAGAGCACGTCCAATCAAGATAGACCCAATCGTCATGTTTGATAAGCGGAGAGGCATCGGGTAAGTACACACGCAGGAACGCATGACCTGGAATAAAGACAAGTTGAGCATCAATGCCAACACTCTCTACCATATCGGCGAGAAGCAATGTTCCAGATTCACAATCTGCTCCTTTTACTTTCAATACTTCTTTTGGATCTTCCACATATTCAAAATCAACGGGATCAGACACATAGTTAATATTATTTCGAACGAACAAATATAATGCCTCTACGCTACATACATTGTTTCCATCACATTGAGAAACAATTTGAGCAGCCGCAGGTCTAATAATCGGATCTTCCGGATTAATAAAATGAAGAAAATCCTGTTGACTCTTAAGAGCGACAGTACCATTGCTTTTGAAATCAAAATCGCTAGGTAAGACTTCTTTAATAGATGGAATTTGTTTTGGTCTCGGATTTACAATAAAATAATGTGAAGGAATCCATAAGACTAAGATGAGAATAAGAAAGACTGCCAAAATGATAATCAGCGGTCCCTTATACCATGGATCTGGGATTGGTTCTTGAGATTCGATATCCATTCTTTAGTTAAATGCCAATGAAGTTAAATGATTTTCTCATTTATTAATAGTTACTTTAAAGTAGTAAATAACCGAAAAGTTTAAATAGTAGTTTATACTTATACCATAATTATGTCACGAATATATTTTAGGGATAGTGGACCCGTAGACACGTATCAAGATACAGTTGGAGCGATGTATGCGATCGTAAAAGGTCGTGCATGTGCAGCAGACTTTAATCCTCAAAGTGGGCGTGCTGATCTGTTACTCACGGCCACACAAAAGTTAACCGATATGAGCCGTCAAGTCGACCCAAAAAGGCTTATCGGATTAGGTACGCCTGAATTAACTGATATTGTCCGAAGAAATGGTCGTATCCGGATTTAGCCCTTTAGAAACAGAGAAAATCCTTCGACAAAATTAAAAAAGGTTCGGAGTTCTTTAAGAAGAACTGGAGAATTTTCGAATAAAGGGAAAACCTTTTCGGATAGAATAGTGTTATTTCGGTTTTCAGATGAAAACATTTGATAGTCTTCTTAATTTTCAACAACATATTATGTATAATTTGAAGAATCTTGGTGGAACGTTCAAAGGAACTATTGGAGAATGTATGTTCAAACTCACACGGAGAAACCTCTTCTTAACAAGATTTCATCCGAAAAACTATGTTATGCTCTATACTGGCAATTTTCTTAATAACGTGCAAATAAGTTTTCTAAAAGAAAACTATTACTCAGTTGATGCAATCGAGGTTATTAATAGAAATGTCGTTCTTTTCGAAATCAAGACGAGAAATCGGTACAGTTCTCCAGTGAAATATGCTCCAAAAATTACTCGAGCAACTGTAGATCTTTATAAGAAAGCGATTCTTTTTGGCTTTAACGTCAAAACTGCGTATATCTGGTTGGAAAATGATTGGGAATATAGTGTCGAGATAAAAGATTTTGATGAGCTTGATTTTTATGTTGATAGAAAAAAAAGATATGACCATCGGGGCGTGAAGGGAGAGAATATAGCCCCGGGCAGATTCGAACTGCCGTCTCAGCCTCCAAAGGGCTGAATGATTGGCCGCTACACTACGGGGCTATGAAAACAAATGAGAAAAATTTGTTTTATAAACTTTGTTGTTTAATCATCTCTTCTTCAATGAAATGCATTTTTGCAGGAATAACTACGCATTGTGGAAAAGAGGAAAACGAATATTCTTTAAGTTGCTTCAATGTTCCACTTTTAATTTCAGCTTTATCAGTCCCTATTGCAGCAATTCCTACTGCCATCATTATTTCTTTAACTTTATTTCTTACTAAATAATCAATCGCATCTTTTATCGTCATATACTTTTTCTTAATGGGATCTACATCAAAAAGAAACAAGGTATGGAGATTATTTTTCTGATTCTGTTTTAAGACATCAATTGGACTTGAAATATTTTCGTTATGGAAAGGAATGGTAGTAATCCGTCCGTACTTGTACACGTCTAATCCAATTTCACCAAGCGCAGATATGATCGAGGCATTATGAATGACCTTAACATGAACGTTTTTCTCTTTAGCTCGTAAATACAAATCAGAATGGGTCGTTGCGCAAAATGGATCGCCCACAACCAAAAATGCAACATCTTTCGTTTTCGCCTGATCAATAATTGTGTCTCCATTATTCTCAACAGTCTCTCGTGATGCAATAATTATCTTCTTCGCATAAAATTTCTCTAATTCAGAAACGCTGCATTGCAACGTAGATGTATAATATTCCAAATACACCGAAGAACATCTTTTGATCGTTTCTAAACCACGAACAGAAATATCTTTTTCATCTCCTAATCCCAATCCAATAAAATAAAGTGCCATGACCCAAGAAATTTTCAGAATTTTATAAAACTACGCATTACATACCAGAGAATATAGATTTCGACAAAATAGAAAAGTATAAATACAAGTACACTTATAAGTAAGATATAAAAAGTTGTGTGGGAATGTTTTTTTGGCGAAAAACTTTCCTGGTGAGTGTTTTTTCATCAAAACACAAATCAACTTTCAACGAAAACTGTTAACCCGTATTCAGTCAAACTTGTTGGCGCAAGAATGACCGCTGTTTCTAAGGGTGTATTATGAGTGAGGTGTGATATAAACATTTCGGTAGTTAGATGTATATATCATAAAACATATATCAAAACATATATCAAAAACCACAAAAAAGAGGGGTGCACATGAACTTTTTAGTTGAGAATGCGCTGGATTCAAAAAACCAGACGGTGAACGGGGTTGAAGTTGGGCAAGCAAACATCAAGGTTTTCGGTGTCGGTGGATCTGGAAACAACATGGTGAATTGGTTGTATCAAAAAGGAATTAAGGGAGCAGAAATTCTTGCGGCAAATACCGATCAACAACATTTGAATATGATTCAAGCTGATCAAAAATTTCTCATTGGGAGAGAAGTAACAAAAGGCCTAGGTTGCGGGGGATTTCCAGAAAGAGGAGCCGAAGCAGCGAAAGAAAGCATGGCCAAAATTAAAGAAATATTGAAAGGAACAGATATGGCGTTCGTCTGTGCAGGAATGGGGGGAGGCACGGGAACTGGTGCAGCTCCTGTTGTCGCGCAAGCAGCAAAAGATGCTGGCGCCATTGTTATTGGTACAGTTACCATGCCATTCAAAATTGAACGTGCTCGAGTTGAAAAAGCAGAATTTGGATTGCAACAACTCAGACAAGTCTCAGACACCGTTATTGTTATCGATAATAATAGACTCGTTTCCATTGCAGGAAATTTGCCGATAAAACAAGCATTTGCGGTTGCGAATGAACTCGTTGCGACAATGATTAAAGGAATCGTTGAAACGATCGCAGTTCCGTCATTAGTTAATCTTGACTACGCAGACGTGAAAGCAATTATGACGAATGGTGGAGTTGCTGTTATCGGGGTTGGATCTTCTGACACAAATAACAGAGTGCAGGAAGCGGTCAATGGTGCATTATCAAATCCATTATTAGATATTAATTACGCGGGAGCTACCGGTGCATTAATCCATGTCCATGGTGGCCCAGACATGACTCTCGACGAGATCAATAAAGTCGGTGAAATGGTCACGGAAACCTTAGATGCTGATGCAAACGTCATCTGGGGAGCTCGAGTCAGTGATGAAATGAAAGGAAAGCTCGTCGTCATGACCATTATAACGGGAGTCAAAAGCCCATGGGTTTTGGGCAAAGAAGACAGGCAAACGGTACGAGTGAGATCGCAAGCATTGCATGAAGAACTCGGCATCGAGCTTGTCTAACCACAATGAACACAATTCATTGTGCATCATACTCACCCTTGGTTTTGTGGTGAACTTTCTTTGCCTTCATTTTTAACCACCCCCAACGAAAAAACTGAAGGCAAAATTTTAATCCCCCTTCGGGGGGTTTAATTTTTTTAAAGAAGTTTAAGAAGAATTATTTTCTTGGTTCGGCTGTTTTAATTCTCAAATCTAATCCGTTCACAGGAAGATGGGCATCCATTGCAGGATGAACTAAGAATGTCAGCGGTCTATACCCTGGCCTGTCTTCTGAAGTATGAGGGCGAACTGCAAGAAAACCACCCCCGAAATTATAGATTTCTGTTTGAGATCCATCAGCATTCATTAACGTTACATAACCCATAACAAAAAAAGAATCAAATTAAGATAATAAATCTTTACCTTACTCTTCTTTTTTCCGGAGCTTGTCCACACTTTTCTTGACACTTCCTTCTATCTGACTGCCGAAACCAATAATATTCTTTTTTGCTTCTCTACTCCATTTCATGACATTCCTACTCCATTGACCATGAGGCGTTGCTAACTTTCTTCTATTCCAAAATCGTTCAAAGTAGGTGACGTGTTCAATTCGCGCTTTTGGGGGCATCTGAGGAATTTCCGCTGGATACCCAAGAGCAATAATAATGTGGGGAAAGGTATTTTCAGGCAACACTAATACTGATCGTAACTTGTCGTCATCAAAGCCACTGATCCAACATGTTCCTAAACCAAGGGCATGTGCAGAGAGAATCATACTCATCGCAGCTGCCGCACAATTCTGAGTGGTATAGAAATATTTTCCACGCTCACCATACATACGCTCTTCTTTCTCCGGCTCAGCAAGAATCACAATATGAACGGGCGCTAAACTTAACCATTCTTGGCCCTCGCAACAATCTGAAATTTTTCTCCGCTGTGTTGCATCTTGAACAACGACAAATTTCCAATTTTGTACATTGCCTGCGTTGGGAGCCAATCTTCCGGCATGAAGAATCTCAACAATTTTCCCCCATTCAACAGCATCCTCTTTAAATTTGTGGATCGAGCGACGAGTAAGGATAACTTCTTGAACGTCCATAACAACATTTTTATAGAGTATGGATTTAAATACCT